>JAJNBN010000597.1 GCA_021156225.1 Verrucomicrobiota bacterium
CATGCTTGATGGGCTTGAGCCGATTGTGCGCGATGTCTCACAGAAAAAATCCGCCAAATAGACATCCATTATCATTGATATCAGAAGTAAAAGAGGCGGTGCCTGCATCCGCTGGATATGACGACATGACCCATCCCCAAGGAGCCACCTCAAATTCGCCTAATGACTAAATGACAATGATGCGGTCAAAAACTCTACTGCGTAACCCGCATCTCGAAGTGATGCCAGAAAGTAGCCGGGGGTCGAGCGACCACGGGAGTGATACCCCCGGATCAACCGCCCCACAAGCCACCACCCTGAAGGGGTAGCAGAAGGAAATGACTGGATGAATCACCTTCTTCAGTACAAACAGAAGCAAGTCACCTTTGAGTATATTGAAGGCATTGGGCCGCTTCTCGAGATGGGCCTTTCTCAGGATGCGGCTGAGGAATTCATGAATAGACCCGGGCGCGGTGTGGCTCCTGATTTTCAGAAACGTTACGATGAGTTTAAAGCGCAGTTCAAAGAAGGGGATGAATTGTGGTATGTGGCCAAGTATGAATCTCTCGCTGGATTTGGTGCATACGTCATTGTCCGCCAAGGTGAGGTGGTGGCATCTATCAGGAGCTGGGTAGGATGACGACAAGATCAAGTGACGGAGAATTAATATGAGCAACCACTCGTTTTTGCTATGCGAATGACACCAGCCCAAGGCGCGGTAAGATTGATTTGCGGCGTCAGTCACCCAGGATTGCGTGGTTATCGCCATCTAACTCTGGCTGAGCGGATTCGTGGAGGTCGTGCCTTGCTGGTGCAAATCTCCGGCAAAGATTTCAGCTACGATCTTGCCGCCTGGCATGCCCATTTGAAGGAGTCGCGCCAAGGAGGATATACTTGGGCACGCACCATCATGTTGCCTAGGATCATGAAATCGGCGCTTGCCTCCGAGGAGTGGCGGCAAGCCGTTAGCGAACTGGAACAGGAACCGAAAGCCCGCTCGTAGATAAATGCGTATCTGATTCGCAATATTTCCATTATTCGGGTAAAGACATTCTGTTGGGCGTTTTCACCAATGCTTCCTCTGCAGAAAGCCCCGCAATTTTGAAAAACGAAGACTGACCAGCCGGAATTATAGCGCAAAAGATATAGGAAACTATTATATCAAGCCCATCATGAACAGATCCCTGGCCCTCTGCCTTTTGCTTTTTTTTCTTGGCATGGCATTGCCTTCCTCCGCCCAAGACCCTGGCGAAACCCGTATCGCGAAGTGGAAAGACGATCGCACCGGCGCGTTCCTCCTGATGTTCGATGACAGTTGGCCCAGCCATGTGCAAGTGGCCGTGCCCGAACTCGTGAAGCGCGGCCTGATCGCCACGTTTTACGTCTGCCCGGGCAAAGGCGAGCACCTCAAGTTCTCTGCCGATTGGGATAACAAGGTCTGGCAGCAGGGCATGGTCTATGGCAACCACACCATGACGCACAAGGGCGTGAAAGATTACACGAACGCCATCACGGAGATCGGCGACTGCGCCCGCTACATCCGCAAGGTCACCGGGGCCAAGGAAACCAAGCTCGTCTCCTACGGCCAGCCCGGCGTAGGCCCGAAGGATTGGAACATCACCCCGGAGCAACTGAAAGAGCTGTTGAAGCAAAATAACATGATCGACCGTCCGCCCTTCGCGAATCACGGCGCGGTCTATCACTGGAAGACGAAAGAGGAGATGCTCGCGCTGGCGGACAAGGCCATCACGAACAAAGGCATGGAATACCTCGTCATCCACGGCGTGGAACGCCTCAAGCCGGATTGGGGCTACCAGGATTTCTGGGCCTTGAAACAGGATGTTTTCTTCCCCCTGCTGGATGCGCTGAAAGAGCGTCAGGACAAACACCAGCTCTGGATCACCGACCACATTTCCGCGCATCAATATGAAACCGAGCGCAACACCGCCGAGGTGAAGGTGCTGGAGCGAAGCGCGAGCAAGTTCCACGTGGAACTAAAAACCAAAGCGGACCCGGTCTATTACGACCATCCGCTGACTCTCATCACCCGCGTGCCTGAGGACACCATCCGCTACGACGCCATTCCCGGAAACATTCCCATCGTTGTCGAGAAGACTCAATAAGAGTGAGTCCGCACCATGGCTACGCCCCCTCAGCTTCCCGCCGCCAAACCGACAAAATTGGATTGGGGAGCTTTTGCGGCGACTGGAATCTCCCTCTTTCTCCACGGCGGGTTTTTACTGGATACCCTCGGCATCACCCCAAGCGGGGATGGTTATAAAATGATGGTAGCGTTTTTCTATGGCTGTCCAGCAGCCCTGACCGGGCTAGGGCTGTCTTTTCTGTCGGTACGGCGCGACAAGTCCAAGTATGGCCGGATCCCATTGATCATTTGTCTCCTGATTCTTATCGCCTGGGTAAGCACTTTAGTGATTGAGCTTGTCGTGGACTAGAGCGCTCTAATCCGCGATTCGGCCGGGCGTCCTATCTCGGACCTTGACCAAAACCATGGAGACCCAAATATGAGCCTCATCGTCGTGTTTGGCGTATGGTAACCTCGGTAACAAATCATCCGGTGACAGCCCCGAAAACCCTTCGCATCGGCCTCATCCGCCATTTCGAGGTCAAGAAACCTATGCCCTCCGGCTGGCTCACCGCACAAGAGTTGCGCCTCTGGCGTGAAGAGTATGAGCGAGCCGAGGTGACCATCGGCTCCCTCGATCTCGGCGGTATCGCGTGGCGACGCTGCTTCTCCAGCGATCTCCCGCGCGCCTATGTCACGGCGAAGGCGGCCTTCCCCGGGGACATCGTCCAACGCCCCGAGTTGCGTGAACCGGACATCCTCCCTTCACCCACTGGCCGCCTGCGCCTGCCCTTGCTCGGCTGGCGCGTAATGCTGCATCTGGCGTGGCTCACCTCCCATTCCTCCCAGCGCCCGGCAAAGGAAGAATTCCTCGCCCGTGTGAACACCCTGCGCATGGAGATACTTACTAAAGTGGAAGAAGACACACTCATCGTCAGCCACGGCGGCATGATGATGTTTCTGCGGAAAGAACTCCTCGCCCTCGGCTTCACCGGTCCCAAGTTCGGCCTCGCGCAAAACGGCAAACTCTACGTCTTCGAGAAACGTCTAGCGCATTGAGGCGACCGCATCTGCCCAGCCCGAAACCGTCGAAGCCTCATTCGCCGTCACCCACTCCACCTGCAATTGATTGCGGAACCACGTGCGTTGCCGCCGCGCGAACTGCCACGTCTTGAGCTTCACCAGCGCAATGGTTTCCGCCAAATCTCGCTCCCCGCGCAGATGCTCCACTACCTGTCGGTAGCCGATCGCCTGCATCGCCGTGCGATTCGCTTCCAATCCCTGCGCGAGCAAATCCTTCGTCTCCGCCACCAGCCCTTGCGCGAACATCGCGTCCACCCGCTGATCCATGCGTGCGCGCAAAACCTCTGCATCCCATTCCAGCCCCACGATGCGCGTTTTCCGTTCTTCGCTTATCGGTGGCGTGGCTGGAGCCACCGGCTGCCCCGTCATGCGGATGATCTCCAGCGCGCGGATGACCCGCCGCGGATTGCTCCGGTCCACGCGCTCATACGATTGCGGATCCTTACTCTGCAACTCCACGAGCAATGCCTCCAACGGCGTAGCCTCCAACTCCGCTCGTAATTCAGCGGAAGCTTTGGGTGCCGCGCTCAAGCCGCCTTGCCACGCTTGAAAATAAAATCCCGTGCCGCCGCAGAAGATCGGCACCTTGCCCCGCTGCCGGATATCCTTCACCGCAGTATCCGCCAGCGTCACGAAGCGCGCCGCATCGAACGGCTCACCGACGTCCACCACATCGATCAGATGATGCGGCACCAGCGCCTGCTCGGCACGCGAAGCTTTCGCCGTGCCGATGTCCAGCCCGCGATACACCTGCATGGAATCCACCGAGATAATCTCGCCACCCAGTCGTTGCGCCAGCTCCAGCGCGAGCGCGGATTTCCCGCTGGCCGTGCAGCCGCAAACGTAGATCGGTAATGTATGGGACGCAAATGACATGACAGGTCGCGCCCTCATCAATGCCGAAAAGCGACACCAGAGCCAAGCGGGGAATGCGAACGACGTAAACGGACCTGATACCGCCCGCCTGTAAAGTAAGCAGAGCTAAAACCCCATAGACCAATCCTTTTTTGCTCAAATATTTTGCCGGATTTACCGAAACTTTTCGCCCTCCCTGACGTCTTATTAAGTGACATGCGAGGAGAATGTCATAGCGGTCCGGGAGGGCCATGTCGTAGCCACATCCTGCTCACCCAGGGTCGCAAAAGTATTATCCAAGAACGTTATCATGCCGGGCGCGACCTTCCCTTGGGCCAGAATGAGATTGCCCCGTGTGCTGCATCGGTTCATCCTTGGGCTTGTCCCGCCGTAACTGTTGCAAGTGTCGTTAGTGCTGTACCTGTCGTAAACACCAGAGAGAAAGGGTTGGTTTATGTACTTCGGAGCTGACTATTACCCGGAGCATTGGGTTTATCCTTATGATGGCACGGAAGAGGCGCCAGAAGAGGCCTGGGCACGCGACGTCGAGTTGATGGTCGCTGCGGGCATCAATGTGGTGCGTCTGGGCGAGTTCAGTTGGGGCCTCTGCGAACGCGAAGAGGGCAAATATGATTTCGGCTGGCTGCTCCGTTTCATGGAGCTGCTGCATAAGAATAACATCCAGGTCGTCCTCGGCACGCCTACGGCCGCACCTCCCATCTGGCTGCTGCAGCAGCACCCGGAGATTCTCCCCGTGGATGAGAACGGCCTGATCCGCCATGAAGGCACCCGCCGCGCCTACTGCCTGAACAGCGGTGTGTACTGGGAATATTGCCAGAAGATCGTACGCGCCATGGCCGCTGCGCTGGGCAAACACCCCGCTCTCATCGCGTGGCAGATCGATAACGGCCGATGCGCTCGGGCTGCGTTTCTGGGGGCAGGTCGTTTCTGATTGGGAACAAGTGCCGCTCCCCATGCGTGCTCCGGCCGTGCACAATCCCGCGCTCGTCACGGACTGGCGCCGCTTCTCTAGTGACACCCTCGTCGCCTTCGTCCGCATGCAGGCCGATCTCTTGCGTGAACTGACTCCCGGCGTGCCCGTCACCACGCCCTTGCGCGCTTTCGCTGCGGAGTTCGATTACTTCGATGTGGCGAATGCCGTGGACTTCATCTCCGTGGATAGCGATGCCGCGATCAAATCGAAATCTTCCGAGATCGCCGCCAGCATCGATCTGATGCGCTCGCTCAAAGGTCCGAAAGGCCACACGCCCGATGGCGACCTGGGCTTCTGGGTGATGGAGCAAAAGGCCGGTGCCGTGGCGTGGGGCGATGTGAATTCCCTCGTGCGTCCCGGCGTCGTGCGGCTCTTCACTTATCAGCTCATCTCCCGCGGTGCGAGTGGCGTGCTGTATTTCTATTGGCGCCAGCCGCGCATCGGCCCGGAGAAATTCTACGGCGGCGTGCTCACGCATGATGGCTCCGGCAAGAACCGGATGTATAAAGAGATCAGCCAGCTCGGTGAGGAATTGAAACGCATGGGTGGTTTGCTGAAAGGCACGCAAGTCGTGGCGGACGCCGCTATCCTCATCAATCACGAGAATCACTGGGCCATCGATCAGCCACTGAAGCCGAACAAACACTTCCACCAGCGCGAACACATCCAGCTCTATTACAACGCGCTGCATGATAAGAATATTCTCGTGGATTTCGTCCGTCCTACGGATGACCTCTCGCGTTACAAGCTCGTCATCGCCCCCTCGCTCCACATGCTCTCCGGCGGGCAGGCGGATCGCTTGAAACTCTATGTGCACAATGGCGGCGTGCTCATCGGCACGTGCAATACCGGCCTGGTGGATGAGCATCATCTCACGCCGATGAGTGGTTATCCGTACGAACTCACGGACCTCTTCGGTCTCGAAGTGCAGGAGTTTGATACGTTGCCGCCGGGCGAGGAGAACCACATGCACTTCAAGGGCAGCTTCACCACCAGCAATCTGCACCCCGCCCGCATCTGGTGTGATCTCATCGATCCCCAGCCGGGCTGCCAGGTGCTGGCGCATTACGCGCGCGATTTCTATGCCGGTCGTGCCGCCATCACCATGAATGACTTCGGCGCGGGCAAGGCCATCTACGTGGGCACGCTCAGCCACCAGAACTTTTACTTCGACCTCATCTCCTGGGTGCGCCAGCTCTGCGGCCTCTTCCCGCTCATCAAGGTGCCGGACTCCGTGGAAGTCTGCATGCGCCAGAAGGAAGACCTGCGCCTCTACTTCCTGTTGAACCATAATCCCACGAATGTGCGCATCCAGTTCTTCAAGCCCATGCACGACTTCCTCACCGGCCAGAAAGTCAGCGGCAACTTCGATCTGGAACCCCACGGCGTGCTCGTGCTGGATGAGAAGGTGCGGTGAAAATCCCGCACGTGATGCGTGCGTGTGACGCTTGAGCCGGTGAAACGGCCTGAAAACAGGCGGTTTTAGCGGTGGCATTGCTTATGCTTTCAGTTATCTCGGCGTAGAAAAAGGAGAGTTATGAAGGCAGTAAATCATTCTCTTGGAGGCCGCCCCGGTAAAGCGTCAGGCTTAGTGCTGGTGGAATTGCTGGTGGTCCTTGCCGTAATCCTCGTCGTCGGGGTGATCGTGACGGTTGCCTCATACCGTTTACGTTCAGAGCATCAGTTTTCGCGCATTCGCTGCGAATCGAATCTCCGGATGATAGGCCTTTCCTTCAAAATGTTTGCCGGAGACAACGATAGTCATTTTCCATTCACTACGACTAACAGCATTGCCTATCAAAACACCTCCAATGCCTGGCTCCACTTTCTCTCGTTATCCAACGAGTTGGGAAGCTCGAAAATCCTTGTTTGCCCGGAAGATCATTGCCGCTGGAACTTGGCGGCCAACACGTTTTATCCGGTGACCAACAGTGACCTGATCAGCCTAACCTATGTGCAGAACAAGGGCGTAAGCTATTTCTTGAATGTGGACGCCAGCGAAACGAAGCCGGACATGGTGCTGTTGGGCGATCGCAACGTGTTTTCTCCCGGTCAGCAACCCAAGGGGAGTCTGCTCGAACTGGCTGGCACAAATGAACTGGAATGGACGGGCAGCCTGCACACAAATCGTGGCATGGTGGCCCTCAGTGATGGCAGTGTGAGTCTTAATGTGAAAACCATACCGGCCTGGCGTAATCACCCGGATAAGGTTCGACTTTTACTACCTTGATCGCTACCTTAATACCATGCACCGAGGAAGGATATGCCATCATCCGCAGCATGCTTTCACCCTGACGGAGGTTGCAATCGTGATCGCGGTCATCATGGTGGTCGCCATTCTGGCTCTGAGCGGAA
>JAJNBN010000598.1 GCA_021156225.1 Verrucomicrobiota bacterium
TGGCCCGCAAGATCTCAATGCTTTTTCTGGCGTCCAGTCCAGCGGTGGTGTGTGAGTAGCGGTCAGCAATATGCTGATAGGCGAGCAACGCTTCCTGAACGTGTCCTTTTATTTCCAGTTTGGTCGCTTGGGTCAGAAGCTCGTAGCCCTTGTCCTCGGCGCTTTTAGATTCTTCAGGCACATCTTCTACTTGTTCCACAGACTGGACGGAAACGCCGCCGTTTGGGGCAAGTTCTCCAGCGCAGGCGAAGACGCATTTGTAAAAGTAATCTGCGGTCACTCCGCCGTCTTCATCCCAATCTGACTCGGCGCGAAGGATCAGCTCGGTGCCGTTCCACTCGCACTGGACGCTTTGATATTGGTCGCCAAGCGCGATGAATTCGGCGGTGATGTCGAGTGCGGCTTCATTGCCGCAAGTGGGCGAGACGCCTTCGCATATGACGATGACGCGATACATAGGGCGATTGATCAGGGTTTAGCGTTCCTCTCGCGCAGGATGGTTAACACCTCGGGATCTATATGCTGTTCCAATTCTTTGACCCGGTTCTCCACCTGGAGTCTAAGTTCTGGGGAGAGGCAGTCTACTTTGGCGAAGCGCAGGCGATCGAGATAATAATAAAGAGTGCTCATTTGCTCGTCAGTGAAAGCTGCACGGTCTTCTTTGGATGCCCATGGTTCAAACAGCAGGCCAAAATCGCCATCGTATTTGTCATGGAGATCGAGCAGGGCCTTGGTGACGAGGTAGGGCGATTCAGAAGTGTTTTCCACCGTTGTCTCCCTTAGGACTGAATTCTGCCAGAAAAGCTTTTTGAAGATGCTCACTCTTTGAGTTGAAAATATGCTCCATGCGGTGGGAAGCCAAGTGGGAAGGTTGCTGGTGTGGTTTTACGCAACCACGTTGTGGTTGACCGGGAAGAGGAAGGCTGACCCAACGTAGTCCCGCTTGGTGCGGGACAACGTTGGGCTTTGGTACGGTGCCCCGGTTGGGGCACGGGGAGGCACGTGAGGGATGGTTTTCAATGGTCAATGGCGAATGGCGTGGTCGGTTGCACCGGCGAGCCAATGATTGGGGGAACGTCCAAGGTCCAACATCGAACATCGAACATCGAACATCGAACATCGAGAGGGGAAGGGGCAGAGCCTCCTTACGTCGGCTGCTACTTTGGGATGGAATGGCTCGCACGGTAGAAAACCTCGGCACTTGTTAACAAGTGCCGAGGTGGGGAGGGGGAAGCTGGAGGGATGGTGATTGCCGGAGGCGAGGGGCGATAAGCTGATGCCAAGGGGGAAAGACCGGGTTATCTGAAAAAATCTTTGTAACGTAATTTCTTGGGGGAGAGGTGATTAGGGAAATTGAAGAGATTGTTTAAAAAAAATGATTGAACTTGCAGGGTGGAATGGTAGTCTATTCACAGTGGCGATGGGCTGTTGAATCCCTCAATGGCGGCGCTGCTACGAGACAAAGGAGGATGGAAACCCATCCACGGTTAAACGAAGCAAAGGACAGTTATGTGGCGATTTCAGGCAGCGAGGACAAGAAGCGTCGTAAGAACGGATGCGGCCAGACGTTGTGTTTCTGGCAAAGGTGTGGCAAAAGGGTGGGGTTCTGACGGAAGTGCCTTAGGTTTTGGCATTTCTGCTGATAATGGCAGAGACATTGCTAGCGCTTAATTATGCCGACGGAAGGCTTTACACCTTTTGACGATTACGGTTCCGATTCCTCGATAAGGGGGTTGGTAGCCGGGCAGAAGGTATTGAAGCGCTACACGTTGAAGCGGGTGCTGGGGCGGGGCGGCATGGGGGTGGTCTGGCTGGTGCGGGATGATGAGCTGGACCGGGATATCGCGTTCAAGTTCCTGCCGGATATCGTGTATCACGACAAGGCGGCGGTGGAGAGCCTCAAGCGGGAGACGCGTCGCAGCCTGGAGCTGACGCATCCGAACATCGTGCGCATCTATGACTTCGCGCAGGATGAACATTGCGCGGGCATCTCGATGGAGTATGTGGCGGGGGATACGCTTTCCAATCTACGGGTCTGCCAGCCGACGCATGTCTTTGAGGTTTCCGACTTGGCGGTGTGGGTGAAGCAGCTCGGGCTGGCCTTGGATTATGCGCACAAGGAAGCGCGGGTGGCGCATCGCGATCTGAAGCCGGCGAACTTGATGTTGAATAACCGGGGCGTGTTGAAGATCGCGGATTTCGGCATCTCCCGGAGCATCAGTGATAACATGACGCGGGTGTCTTCCGCGGTGCATGGGGCGAGCGGGACGCTGGTGTATATGAGCCCGCAGCAGGCCTTGGGTGAGGCGGCTTCGGCACAGGATGATATTTATTCGCTGGGGGCTACGCTGTTCGAGCTGCTGACGAGCAAGCCGCCGTTTTTCACGGGTGAGATCATGACGCAGGTGCGGGAGAAGATCCCCCCGACGATGGCGGAGCGGCGCAAGCAACTCGGCATCATGGGCAAGCCGATCCCGCCGGAGTGGGAGGAGACGGTGGCGGCCTGTCTGGCAAAAGATCCGGCGAAGCGTCCGCAGGGGGCGATGGATGTTTTGCAGCGGCTGGGATTGGCGGAGACGACTGGCCTGGAAGCCGCCAGCCTGACCACGACGCAAGCAGCGGAAGTGCCGGTGGACGGTGGCGCGCAGAATCAGACGGCCCAGCCCGTGACGGAGCCAGCGCCCCTGATGCAGATCGAAGCGCCGGTTTCCAGGACAACGACGAAGCCCATGCAGCCGCCGATGGAGTTCGTCTTCGACAGCAAAGGGATGAAGCCGGTGGGGGCGGATCAACCTGCGGTCCCGCAGACAACCAAGCCGCAACGGGTCGCCCGCCGTGGGGTGATGGCGATGATCGTCGTGATGCTGGTGCTGGTGGTGGGCTTTGGCTGGTGGATCAATACCAAGCACCAGCGATTGACGGCGGGCTTGG
>JAJNBN010000055.1 GCA_021156225.1 Verrucomicrobiota bacterium
CGAAAGTCGAACAGGTCCTCTACATCCATTCGTTCACCTTCGAGACGGATGAGCCGCTGGATCTGGATTAGCGAGATTCCCCAACGGCACGCGGAGAGAAAATTACATTTGAGTGCGTAAGATTCTCTATTGCGGACGAGCGGTGTGACCGGCACGCTGAAATCATCGCATGAATTTCAGTTCCCAGCGTGTTGCTTCGTGGTTGGCCCTGGTGGTCGCAACCACCAGTTTGAACGTCTTCGCTGCCGCCCCTGATTACGCTGCCGTAAACGACATCTTCCAGAAACATTGCGTAGAATGTCACGCTGCCCAGGACCCTGAAGGCGGGTTCGTGATGGAGACGTACGAAGCGGTGATGAAAGGTGGCAAAGAAGGGGTGGCAATCGTGCCCGGCAACGCGAGCGACAGTTTGCTGGTAAAGTTTCTCGAAGGCCGCGCCGGCAAAAAGGGCAAGAACCAGTTCATGCCGCCGGGCAAGAACGAGCATCTCTCACCCGCACATATCGCGCTCATCCGCGCTTGGATCGATGCTGGGGCCAAAGCACCCACGCAAGCGATGGCCTCGCGCAGGGAATTAAAGGTGCCGTCCATCGCACCGAAGAAAGAGCCGCGCCGGGCGATCAAATCGGTGGCGTGGTCGGAGGCAGCGGGCTTGATCGCCGTGGCGCGTTACGGGGAAGTGGAGTTATTCACGCCCGGTTCGGCGACACCAAAATATAAACTGACGGGACACATCGGAGCGGTAAACGCGGTGGCTTTTTCGCGGGATGGAAAACATCTGTTCGCGGCGGCGGGCCAAACGGGTTTGTTCGGCGAAGTACGCCACTGGGATGTCGCCACCGGCAAGCTGGTGCAGGTCTTGGAAGGACATCTCGATGCCCTTTATGCCGTGGCCGTTTCACCCGATGGCAAGCTGCTCGCCTCGGGTGGTTACGACCAGCAAATCATCTTGTGGGATATCACCAGCGGCAAACCGGCACGGACGCTGAAGGGCCATAATGGTTGCGTCTATGATCTCGATTTCCGGTCGGACGGAAAAATCCTCGCGAGTGTGAGCGCGGATCGTACGGCGAAGCTCTGGGACGTGGCCACCGGGGAGCGGCGTGACACGCTCAGCCAGTCGTTGAAAGAGATCTACAGCGTGGCGTTCAGCGCGGATGGCAAGCGTTTGGCGGCGGCGGGTGTGGATAACCGCATCCGCGTGTGGGAAGTCAGTGAGCGGGCGAACGAAACCACTAATCCCCTGCTCTATTCAAAATTCGGCCATGAAGGCGCCATCTTGAATCTCGCGTTTTCCCCCGATGGCAAGTGGCTCGTTTCCACCGCCGAGGATCGCACGGTGAAACTGTGGGATTTCCGGACGATGCGCGAAGTGCGCGTGTTGGAGAAGCAATCGGACTGGGCTCCCGGACTTGTCTTCGGCCAGAACGGCCAGCAGATCATCGTGGGCCGTCTGGATGGCACCCTGGGACATTATCGCACGGATTCAGGTGAGGCAGTCGCGGGTTCCACCAAGCTCACCCAAACTCAAACGGCACCATGAGCACAGCACGTTTACCTTATTTTATCGGTCTGGTCCTGGCGGCGGTTTTGTGCGGCACTGTGACCGCCGCTGAACCGCCGAAGATGGCTGCGCCCAAGCCCACGTTGGACAAAGCTGCCATCCGCGGGCTTCATCGTGGCGTCACCAATCAAGTGAAGCTGATGGGAAAAGACTTGGGCGCGCTGACAGAGATCAAGTCCTTCGCGCCTGAAGTGAAGGCGCGTTTGCTCACGGAACCGAAGCCCACGGCGACGGCGGCTTGGGCTGAACTCGTCGTCTCCGAGAAAGCGCCGCGAGGCGCCGTAGAAATCTCCGCGCTCAATGCCCAAGGCGAAAGTGTCCGCGTCAAACTCTACGTGGACGTGCTGGCGCAGACTGGCGAATCCACCAACACCGTCACGCAATTACCCCACTTGCCAGTCGGTGTTTGGGGAGAACTCGCTCCCATCGGCGATACCGATACGTATGAATTCACGGCGCGTGCCGGCCAGCAACTGGTCTTCGAACTGAGCACAAAAACGATCGCCTCCCCTTTAGCCAGCCCACGACTCAGATTGTTCGGCCCCCAAGAAACCCTGCTCGCTACTGCTCAACCGTTGCTGCCCGGTGAGGAAGCTTTTCTGATCCATACGTTCAATAAGAGCGGCAGTTATCGCATCGAAGTGTCGGACACCATGCTCGCCGCGACCAAAGACCAGTTCTACCGCCTCTCCGTCGGTGAACTGCCATTCGTCACGCTCCTGCATCCGAACACCATCCATGCCGGTGAAACCGCTACGGTGCAACTTTCTGGCGTCAACCTCGGCCTGCATCAATCCGTCACCGTTGAAGCCAAGACCAAAAGTGAGATTGCGGTTCCCCTGCCCGATGATTTCCGCGGCCGGTCACCTCTGAAAGTTCTCGCCGAAGAATGGCCAACCGCATTGGAGCGCGAGCCCAACAATTCTCCCGGTGAAGCACAAAGCGTGAAAGTGCCAATGGTAATCGGCGGCAAGCTGCAATTGGGCAAGAAACAGACCGGCGCTGATGTGGACCTGTATCGCTTTGAAGCGAAGGAAGGCGAAACGTTGATGATTGAAACACTGGCTGTTCAACGCGGTTCACTCGCGGATACGAAGATTGAAGTATTGCATGCCGATGGGCGAAAAGTTGAGCGCGTCCTGCTGCAGGCCACGCGCGATTCATGGAACAAATCCGTCCGCACTGTAGACCCCACCGCCGTGGAGATCCGCACGGAATTCTGGGAAGAGATGGAGCTGAATCAATATCTCTACATGGCCGGTGAAGTGGTGAAACTGTATCGCTGGCCGTTCGGGCCCGATTCCGGATTTCACATGTATTTCCGGAATGACAAGCGGGTGAATTACTTCGATACGACGGGAGCTTCGCACGCATTGTATGAACCATTCTACATCGTGGAACCGCATCCTCCCGGAACCAAACTGGTGCCCAATGGTTTGCCTGCCTTCACGCTTTATTACGAAAACGATGATGACGCCATGCGTGAACTCGGCAGCGACTCGCGCCTGATGTTCAAGGCCCCGAAAACCGGTGCGTATCTCGTGCGGGTCAGCGATAGCCGCGGCAGCAATGGTGAGTTGAACAATTACCGTCTCACCATACGTCCCGCGCAGCCCGATTATCGCGTGCAGGTCAAGGGTGTGAACCCCGCCGTGCCACCCGGCAATGGCCGGGCGATCACCGTGGAAGTGGATCGCTTGGATGGTTTCGAGGGCGAGGTGCGCGTGGACATCCAAGATTTGCCCGCCGGTTTTTATTCCTCCTCACCCATCGTCGTGCAGCCGGGACACTTCACTGCGGAAGGCGTCCTCTTCGCATTGCCTGATGCCAAGGCTCCGGCCATGGCGGAAGCCACCAAGGCCAAAGCCGTCGCGACAGCGCAGATCAATGGCAAAACGGTGATGCACGAAGCCAACAGCCTAGGCACTCTCAAATTGGATGTGGCTCCGAAGTTCCTGATCAACTTTATCGCGACCAACACCACTACGGCCACCATCGGCACTCAGGCGATACCGGAGATCGTCATCCATCCGGGCGAAACAATTGGTGCCTTGATCAAGGTGGCGCGTATGGGTGAAACCAACTTGATCAATCTCGACATGGACAACCTGCCCCACGGCGTGATCGTGGACAACGTGGGTTTGAACGGCGTGCAGGTTCGTGCCGGCGAGAATGAGCGGGAGATTTTCATCATGGCCTTCAAGTGGGTGCCGGAGATGGACCGCCTTTGTCAGGTAGTCGTCAAGTCCGCCCGGGCCACGGCAGGCAGCCAGGGTCTGCAGACTTCTTTCCCTGTGATGTTAAAAGTCCGCCACCGGCAGCAACCCACCACCACGGCCAGCAAGTAGCAAACGGGTTTGCAGTCTCTCCCGCCCTCCGCTAGAACTCAGCCACACCTCATGGACGACGAGAAATATTATCAGGCTGTGGCGGATGAATTGCGCGAAGGGCGCATCAATGACGGCCTGTGGACGAAGGCGCTGGCCCGATGCCAGGGCGACGAGAACAAGACCAAGGCCACCTATATCCAATGGCGGGTGGAGCAGATCATGCAGGCGGAGAAGAAGGTGGCTTATCCCGGCGTTGGAGCCGCGGAAGAAAGCGAAGAAATCACCCCACCGGCCGCCGCTCATCCGGCCCTGACCGTTATCAAGTGGATCGCCGTCGTCATCCTCATCGGGGTAATTTTCTGGGCGGTGAAGTTTCTTCTCTGGCCTAAACTGCAAACCTATCTCTAGGCCCGTTCGTAATCGGGCCGTTTTTCAAGGTTGTGGGGGCCAGAAACTTGCGCTAATCTGCGCCAATGACAATGATCGTCTTGCTTCGTCGCCTCACCCTCTGTGCCGCCTTGCTGGCTGGCAGCGCCTTCACCGCCTCCGCCGAGGATGAAACCGCTTTCGACCTGGCCAAGGCTGGCAATAAGTATGTGGGTGAACAGGCCAAGGATAAAGTCGTTCAAATCCGCTCGGACAAGTCCGTCGGCAGCACTACCCCAAATGTGTGGTATGTGGTCTATCGGGATGAAACCGCCACGATGAAGACCGTGGAGGTGAAGTTTGGCGCGGGCAAGATGATGGACGTGAAGCGCCCTATGCGCCTGTTGGAACCCATCAGCGACAAGAACAACATTCTCGATGAGAAGAAGCTCAAGACCGATTCCGACAAGGCGCTGAAAGTCGCCCTCAAGGAACCGATCTTGGAGAACCTCAAGATCACCGCTTCTGAGATGAAGCTGGAGCGCGGGGCCATCGGTGAACCCGTCTGGAAAATCTCCCTCTGGGCCGCCAAGCTCAAGAGCAGCAAGGACGTGAAGATCGGTGAGATCTGGCTGGATTGCGAGAATGGCAAGGTCAGCAAAATTGACATCACCCCGAAACGCGTCGATTAATTTCCCGTGAACACACCCACTGCTGCCGCTCAGGAATACGACGTGATCGTCGTCGGCGGCGCCATGGCCGGGGCCGCGTCAGCCTTCATCCTCAAGCAGGAGAATCCTGATCTGCGGGTGCTGGTGCTGGACCGGCGCGAGACGCTGCAACGGCGCGTGGGTGAAGCCACCATCGAGATCAGCACCTACTTTCTTACCCGGGTGCTCGGCCTGACCACGTATCTCAACGAATCCCACCTCTGCAAACACGGGTTGCGCTTTTGGTTCGCTAATGACAGGACCAAAACCATCCCGGATTGCTCGGAGATCGGCGGCAAGTATTGGTCCCGCGTGCCAGCTTACCTGGTAGATCGCGCCACCCTGGATGAGGAAGTCCTGCGGCGGGCGGTCGCATCAGGAGCCGAGTTGGTCCGTCCCGCCCCAGTCAGTGAAATCAAGCTGAACCCCGGCGGCCTGCAAGAAGTGATCGCCAAGGTGGACGGTGTCGCCAAGACCTTCAAAGCCCGCTGGGTCATTGATGCCTCCGGTGTAGCTGCCCTGCTGGCGCGTCAAGAAGGCTGGTGGCGGCGCAATGAGGCGCATCCCACTGCCACCATCTGGTCCCGCTGGACTGGCGTTAAAGATTGGGAAAGCCTGGAGCTTAAGAAAAAATTCCCGCAGTGGGCTGCCACCTGCCATGGTCAGCGCGGATCGGCAACGAATCACCTCATGGGCCGCGGCTGGTGGGCTTGGTGGATTCCGCTTAAGGGTGGCGATGTGAGCATCGGTGCCGTGTACGATCAACGCACCTTGGAGATCCCCGAAGGCGGTCGCCCCCATGAACGGCTCAAGGCGTTCCTCATGCAGCATCCCGTCGCTGCCGAACTGATGCGCGATGCGCAACCCACCGAAGGCGATATCCATACGCGTCGCAATCTGGCGTATTACAGCACCACCTTCGCCGGTGATGGTTTTGCCCTCGTCAGTGATGCGGCAGGCTTCCTCGATCCCTTCTACAGCCCCGGTCTTGATTGGCTTTCCTTCAGCGTTTCCTCCGCCACGAACATGGTGCTGAAGGCGAAGAAGGGCGAAGCTGTCGCTCCCATGGTTGAGCGGATGAATGCTGATTTCAACCGCAGCTATCACCGCTGGTTTGAAGCCATCTACAAGGACAAGTATCACTACATGGGTGAGTTCGACCTGATGCGGACGGCTTTCCTCATGGATTTGGGACTCTATTATCACGGTGTGGCATCCCAGCCGTTCCGTCGTGGTCATGTCGCTTTGTTGGAGCCTTACTATTCCACCCCACCCTCCACGCCGTTCTATCATTTCATGCGGACGTACAACCGCCGGTTTGCCGCGATGGCTGAATCTCGTCATGAACGGGGCGTAGCCGGTCAAAGGAATGACCATCAGCGGTATATGTTCCCCGGTTATACTTTCGAATTGGGCACGCTAAAATTCATTTTCAAAGCAGCACTCTATTGGGGCTGGCTGGAAATCACAGAAGGCTGGCGTACGTGGTTCACCTCACCGAAGCAATCCGGCGAGATGAAAGAAAAGACCGGCACGATGCCCGCTCCTGCCAAGGAAGTCGTGGCTCAAACGACTGTGGTCTAGCCGCGTGCCTGTCTCGGGCACAGCAAGGTGAAATGCTCCAGACGGCTTCAAAAAGTTGCGCGTGAAAGAGAAGAGCTGCGTGCGTGTCCCCTTGGCAAAATGTAAACTGCCTTTGCTTAGGGAGGTTGCTGCGCCCGAGACGGGTACGCTGCACTAGTTAGGCCGCAGCGAGTTCCCGCTGCTGCCGGTAATGCTCAGCAAGGCCGATTTCCGAAGGCTGCAGTTTCTCGTTCTCCAAAGCCTTCAAGATACGTCCTTCCGTCATGATGAAGCGGTCGCGCTTGTAGAGGAGGTAGTCACCGCGCACATCACTCGGCGTCATGTTGATCGTCGCCAGATTTGCGCCCGTGCGCCAACCACGTCGATAGCCCTCAACCGGATCAGCCAGATTCATGGCGCTAACTACTGGGATCACCCAGTCCGGCCGCATCAACCGCATAGCCGTCATGCTGTTCAGCACCAACTCCACATCCGCTGTGGTTTCTTTGGCGAGAGGCGTTGATTCACCGGGAATAAATGGACTGACACTGCAACCAGCCAAAGGCAGGGAAGCCGCTAGGGCCAAATTCTCGATCACATCATCGATTCCCTGCCCTGGCAGGCCAGATATGAAGCCCGAACTCACGTTCCAGCCCTTTTCTGCCAAATGACGAATGGTACTGAGGCGTTCGTCAAATGTGCCAGGTGCATGGCGCAAATGGTAATTCGTGCGATTTGCAATCTCAAACTTGATGATGTATATGCTCGCCCCTGCGTCTTGCAATGCGGCATACAAATCCGCACTCAAGGTGCCCAAGCACACACTTAAGCCTAGGTTGGTCTCCCGTTGCAAAATCTTCAGCAAGGGCAGCACCACTTCCCGGACCGCTACCGGGTCCTCGCCGGTCTGAATATTCAGATCAGTGACACTCGCCGGACGGTGCTCAATAACCAACTCGGCCAGTTGCTCCGCCTGACCGCGAAAACGATGCAGCGATTTATTATCGCGGCGCATCCCGCAATACTCGCAATTCTCACGGCAAAAATTCGATACCTCCACCACCGCCCGCACAAAAGCACGGCGGCCAAACCGTTGATCCCGGACCGCGGAAGCCCGCTCCATCCACTGTCCCTGCTCGTCCCCACGAGCGGTCAGCATCCCGGCAGTTGGAAGGAATATTGAATCCATCTGTGACACTGTTAAGCCATAACTATGCCAGCAGCAAAGGTTTATTTCTGACCCCAGCCATTTGGCCCCATCGTTTTTCCCTTTTTCCCGCCCCCGCCATCCTTTGCTTGTTCCCGCATTATGCACTAGGCTAGTTTTCAACGGAATGACTTGGGCCCAACAATGCATCGTCGTTTTACCATGCTACAATGAAGAGCGTGGTCTGACTGCTTTACTGCCGAAGTTGCGTCGGCTGTTGCCTAACATTCTCGTAGTCGACGATGGCTCTACGGATGAGACATCCGTGGTCGCGGGACGTCAAGGTGCTCAAGTATTCTCCCTCACGGAAAATCAAGGCAAAGGCGCGGCTTTGCGCCAAGGTCTTGAACGCGCTAAGCGGCAAGGCTACGTCTGGGCCTTGGTCATGGATGGCGATGGTCAACATAGCCCGGACGACATCCCCGCTTTCTTCGCGAAGGCAGAATGCACACGTTTGGATCTCATCATCGGCAATCGGATGGCGCAATGCATGAACATGCCGTTTATCCGCCGCTGGACGAATCGCTACTTAAGTCACCGCATCTCCACACTCGTTGATCAATCGCTGCCAGATACTCAATGCGGCTTCCGCCTGATCCGCCTGGAAGCTCTGACGGGATTGAATCTGAACACCACGGGGTTTGAGATCGAATCGGAATTGCTCACGCAAATGGCCTTGGCGCAACGACGCATTGCCTTCGTGCCGATCACCACGATCTACCAAGGTGAACAGAGCAAGATTCATCCGGTGCGCGATTCCTTGCGCTGGTTCCGCTGGTTGTATTCCGTGAAGGCTACCAACACTTCCGTCACTACCTCAACGGAAGTCCTCAAGCCATCGCAGGCTTAACCGCTTGCAGGACTACGCGCGCTGCGCGATCAACGCGGACGTTCGGAGCCGTGATACCCGCCTCTTGCGCCATCGCCAGCCATTCCGGCGGACGCCAGCCCTTCTTTACCGAGAGCAAACCGTCATCGCGAAAATCTTTCGGCGCGCGCAGGCAGATCAGCGTTCCCCAGACAAGCATGTACATCGGCAAGGTCCGGTGCAGATCGTAAATCACGACCATTTTCTTCGCGACGCGATACGCCTCCCGGAAGTGGCTCACCACACCATCCGGCACTTCAAGGTGATGCGTCATCTGCGCCGCGATCACGACATCGAAGCTGTTATCCCGAAAAGGCAACGCCAAGGCCGAGCCCACCACACGGCGTTTGCTTTCGCTCAAACTGAGTGCCAAGGGGCTGAGATCCAGATGCGTCGTCTCCCAGTTCCAAGATTTACCCTTCGCCCACATCTCCAAAGTATCGCCCAAGGAACAATCCCCCGCCCCCAAGTCCAGCACGCTCAGGGACTGGCACTGGGCTTCGCCCAAGGTGGCGGGAATGAGGCGTTGAAAAGGTTCGGCGAAACGGAAGATTCGGTTCACGCGGGCAAGCTGCAGGTAATCTTCCCTGACGATCTCAAGCGTACGTCCCGGCAGATCCAGATTCTCTGGTTGCGTGGATCGTTGCTTGAGTAGCATGTCTCTTCCCTAGTCCATCCGGGCGCTTCACTCAAGTGAAAGCAGCGGACAAAATGAATCTTCTATTGTCTCCGGCAGTCTAAACCCTTAATCATCAGGGCACACAAGCGCCCGTAACACTATGAAATGTTTCCGCACTTTTTGGCTGGCCCTGCTTCTGGGCCTGATTGTCACCTCGGCGACCGCCGCTGATTGGGTCGTTTACGAAGGCGAAAAAGGCCCCGGCAAGGGCAAGCACATCGTCTTCCTGTCTGGCGATGAGGAATACCGCTCCGAGGAAGGTCTGCCAATGCTCGCCCAGATCCTCGCTGTGCGTCATGGCTTCAAATGCACCGTGCTGTTCTCCATCAATCCCGAAACGGGCGACATCGATCCCAACGCCGGCAAGAACATTCCCGGCATGGAAACGCTGAAGACAGCCGACCTCGTCGTCATGCTCTGGCGCTTCCGTGAACTGCCGGATGATAAGATGAAGTATTTCGTCGATTACTACCTGAGCGGCAAGCCCATCATCGCTCTGCGCACGAGCACACACGCCTTCAACTACGGCAAGGACAGCCAGAGCATTTACAAGCACTACGGCTGGAATAATTCCACCTGGAAAGGCGGCTTCGGCAAACAGGTGCTGGGCGAGACATGGGTGGCCCATCACGGCGCCCACAAAAAGGAAGCCACCCGCGGCATCATCGAGGCCTCCGCGAAAGATCATCCGATCTTGAAAGGTGTGGCCGACATTTTCGGTGACTCCGACGTTTACACCGCCACGCCGCCGGAAGACGCCAAGATTCTCGTGCGCGGCCAGGTGCTGGTGGGTATGAACCCGACTGACGCTCCGGTGGAAGGCAAACAAAAGCCCACCGATAAATTTGAAAAGAACAACCCCTTGCAGCCCATCGTCTGGACGCGCGACTACAAGAATGAAGCAGGCAAGACCAACAAGATCCTGACCACCACCATGGGGGCCGCCACGGACTTGCAGAGCGAAGGCCTGCGCCGCCTGCTGGTGAACGGAGCCTATTGGGCCGTGGGACTGGAAAAACAGATCACCGCCAAGGCCGATGTGAACTACGTGGGCGAATTCAAACCCACGATGTATGGCTTCAACGGCGGCAAGAAGGGCACCAAACCCACCGACTACGAACTGAAGAAGTAAACTGATGAAGGTTTACTCCGTTCAACTCAACACGGTCTGGGAAAACAAACCGGCGACCTACGAACGTGCGCGCAAGTTGGTGTTGGAGGCTGCTCCTGTCGCCGGTTCGCTTATCGTTTTGCCGGAAACCTTTTCCACCGGTTTCAGCACGAACCTGCCCGTTACGGCTCAAGGTGCGGAACTGGAAGATGAGAAGTTTCTGGCGGATCTGGCGCGGGAAACCACATGCACGGTGACGGCGGGCATCGTTTCACGGATCTCGTCGCGGAAAGGGCAGAACGAGGCGGTCACTTTCTCCCCTGAAGGTACGCTCGTTTCACGCTATCGCAAAATCCATCCCTTCAGTGCCGGTGGTGAACTGGACGTCCACCAACCGGGCACTGAGATCGTCACCTTTGAATTGAACG
>JAJNBN010000599.1 GCA_021156225.1 Verrucomicrobiota bacterium
CATAGGTGAAGCCGCCGGGACCGTTGTTTTCGGCGATAGTCAGCTCACCTTTCTTGGGCAAATCCTGGCAGTTTTGGATGAAGCTCAAGGCGGCTTCCCAGTTCAGGTCTTTCACGGTGCTCTTTTCACCGTCTTTCACGGCGGCCTTGGAGTAATACATGGCCTGCAACGCCACCAACGTCTGGCTCATGTCACCTTTTTCGAAGATATGGCCGTAGCTGAAGCCGCCGTCGTGGATGGAGTCGATTTTACCTTTCTCGTTCAGGTCAAATTGGGAGGCTATGAGGTAAGCGCGGGCTTTCTCGATAGCCGGGCGATACTCCGGGTCCTTGGCCAGCACGAGAGCCATGAGGGACAAGGAGGTGTTGTAGGTCATCAGCTTGTTTGCGTGGATGCTGCCGTCCTCCTTGGCATTCTTCAGGATGAAGTCGTAAGCCAGCTTAAGTTTCGCCGCGTCTTTCTTTTGCCACACGCCGGAGGGGTCACCCTGAATGGCAGTGATGGCGAGGGCGGTGATGGCCGGGTGCTCGGCCGGAGCCCAGTGGCCCTCGGGTGTCTGTTGCTTGGCGAGATATTCCAGGCCGCGATCAATGGCGCGCTGAACCTCATGGGCGAGCGAGACATCGCGGGTCTTATCCGGCAACGGGACGGCTTGGCTGAAAGCGACGCAGGGGAGGAGCAGCAGCGAAAGTGCGGTCGAGAGCACCAGAAACGGGTTACGGCTTGGTTTCATGCTTTTCAGGTTTAGCATAGGGCTTGATTAATTCAATAGTGACGGTGACGGGAGTTCCGTTGGTGGGCAGATTTTTTGTTTCCGCGAGCCAGTTCTCATCGTCCTCGCGCTTGGGGCGGGGGTTGTTGATGAGGGCGTCGTGATCGTGGATATTGGCCACGATGGAGAGTTCGCGTTGGGCGACGAAGGCGCCGTTGAAGACCCAGGAGCCGTTATAAATCCAGTCGCCCTTGGTCATGGGGGCCTTGGCAGATTTGTCCTGAACCGTTTCCTCCGCCCGTTTCTTCACTTTGCCTTTTTCATCCTGATACTCGAGCCAGAGCGCGACGGTGTCGCCCGCCGTGGTCTTGTCTTCCACTCGTTGGGCAGGAGTGATGTTCGGTCGGCCTTTGGCGCCGATCAGCAGCATGGCGAGATGGATATGATAAGGCTCCGCTTCCGTTTTCAGCACGCTTTCATGGATCTTGCCGCCGTTATTCACGAGCCAATATTCCATGATGTCCGATCCTCGCATATTGACCACTGCTGGAAAAGAAACGGTCCTGGCTTCCTTGTTCAAGCGCACGATGCCCAACTCAAATATGCCGGGTGAAATCTCTTTCAAAGGAGGTTTGGCCGGGGCGTTGGTGGGGGCGACGGAGTTGGTCTGGGAGAGGTCCAGAGAAAGGGGGCGACTGCCGGTTTGAGCCTGGGAAAAAAATGCGAAGCCGTGAAAGGAACAAAGAATAGCGATGAACAGTTTTATGCGCACGACTTGATGGCTCCAGTGGAGACGTGGACAACCTAACTGAGGCGGAACAGGGTGACAAATTGGATTTTGAGATTTCATCGGTGAGGACACGGAAATTGAGCTTTTGGAAAACCTCCCGGCGGTTTGCTATTGTCCAAGACTTGGGCTAACTAGTTTGCCGATGGACCTGGAAATCCAGTGATCGCCTGAAGATGGGGATTGCCCCTTGCTGGCTGGGTGACTAGCGTTAGGCCCGTTCGCCTGCGGCGGACCGCCTTTGTCCGGACACTTATCGCTATGAGCAAAACATCTATTTCCAGCACTGAAATCACGGAGATGGTCAACGGTCTTCACCAGCTTGCCCGCAACCTTTGGTGGACCTGGAACCAGGAAGCCCAAGAAATCTTCCAAGAACTTTCCCCGCGTGCCTGGCAGAATCTCTATCACAACGCGGTGGCGGTGATGCATGAGGTCTCGGATTATGAATTGCGCATGCGCCTGCAGGATCAGGAATTCGCGCGGCGGGTGCATGAAGTGCTGGAGACGTTCCGCGGCTATCTGGAGGACAAAGAAACATGGGGTGCGCAGAATGCGCCGAAGCTGGCAAAGAATCCGGTGGCGTATTTCTCGGCGGAGTTTGGTTTTCACGAGACGCTTCCCATCGCGGCTGGCGGTCTGGGTATTTTGGCCGGTGACCATACCAAGTCGGTGAGTGACCTCGGCTTGGGTTTCGTGGGGATCAGTTTGTTCTATCGCGAGGGTTATTTCCAGCAAGCGATCAATGCGGAGAACTGGCAGACGGAGTATTACACGCTGCTGAACCCGAAGAACCTGCCGCTTGAGCCCGTTTTAAATGCGAAGGGCGAGCCGCTGATCTGCACGGTGTGGATGGCGACCTCGCAAGTTTCCTTCCGTGCCTGGCGCGTGAATGTGGGGCGCGTGCCCGTTTATCTGCTCGATACAAACCTGAATGAGAATGAGCAGCATTATCGCGATCTGACCTTGCGCGTTTACGGTGGAGACAGCACGACGCGTATCTTGCAGGAAATTCTGCTGGGCATCGGTGGTGTGCGCTTGATGCGTGCGCTGGGCATCCAGCCCTCGACCTTCCACATGAATGAAGGGCATGCGGCGTTTCTCGTGCTGGAATTAGCACGGGAAAAGATGGCGGCGGGGATGAAGTTCGAGCAGGCGCTGCAATCCACGAAGCAGGAATGTATTTTCACGACGCATACGCCGGTGCCAGCGGGGCATGATCGTTTCAGCCGGGATCTGGTGAATTATGCGCTGTTGAAGGTTACCCAAGGTTTGGGGCTTTCACCGGAGCAGTTCATGGGCCTTGGCCGCGTGAATCCGGCGGATGCGCAGGAACTTTTCTGCATGACGGTGCTGGCCTTGCGCGGTTCCCGCGCGGCGAATGGCGTGAGTGAATTACACGGGCAGGTGAGCCGCGAGA
>JAJNBN010000056.1 GCA_021156225.1 Verrucomicrobiota bacterium
CTTTTCCGCGAAGAATATCTTGGCTTGGGAATAGTCTCCCTTCTGTGCCGGAACTAGGAAGTTTTGGATCACATGCGCAGGTTTCTGCCAACTCTTGTCAAACGGTATCCACCGAGCCCAAAAGATAAGCAGCGCAATAGCAGCGAAAATGAACAGACCGCCTTTACCAAGTTTTTGAACAAACTTTCTGACATTCATGGGATCGCGGTTGCTCCTCCTCTAGTAAATGGTCGTTTTGGTAATCATACTCAACCCTTCCACCGGCGCAACCGCAATGCATTTCCGATGACCACGACATCCGACAAACCCATTGCCGCCGCGCAGAGCAAGGGGCTGAGAAAGCCCAGCGCTGCGAGCGGAATCGCTGCCGCATTATAGAAGAACGCCCAAAAGAGGTTTTGCTTGATGGTGCGGAGAGTGGCTTGGGCCAGGCCAATGGCCTCAGGGATGGCTTGGATATCGGACTTGAGCAAAATGATGTCGGCCGCTTCACGTGCTACATCACTGGCAAGGGCCACGGCGATACCGAGGTCCGCTTGCTCCAGCGCAGGGGCGTCGTTGATGCCATCGCCCACGAAAGCCACACGCTCGCCCTTGGCTTGCAGTTGTTTCACCAGTTCGGCCTTCTGTTCGGGGCGCACTTCGGCGAAGACGTTCTCGGGAGCGATACCCGCTTCTCGCGCCAAGGCTTCGGCGGTGACTTTGGCGTCACCGGTAAGCAGGTAGACGCTTTGTGCCTTGCCGAGTTTGTTTTGTAGTGCGTGGATGACCTCGGCGGCTTTCGGCTTGAGCACATCGCGCAGCGCGATGACGCCGATGAGCCGTTGGCCTTCGGCGATGGCCAACACCGAGGCGCCTTGATTCATCCAGTTCTGGCTGAAGGCCTCGGCGGGTTTGGTATCCACACCGATCTCTTGTAACCAGCGGAGAGAGCCGAGGCGCAAGGTTTCGGTGGCGTGCTCCGGGAGAATGGCTTCGATGCCTTTGCCGCGCAGTTCGGTCCAGTTTTGTGGAGTGGTGCTGCGGGTGAAGTTTTGGGACAGAACATTCACCGGTGTGGTTACGGTGGCTTTGGAGAAGCTCGGGAGCGGTTGAAATGTTTGGGCGTTGCTGCGAGTTGGGGACAACCCGGGCTCCACTGGCTGCGCCGCTGCTTTGCCGAAGGCGGTGGTGATGGCGCGGCTGAGCGGGTGGTTCGAGGGACTGGCGAGAGCGGAGGCCAGGTCTTTCAGTGCACTCTTCGCAGCAGCATTCGGAGAGCGCAGGTCTTCACTGGCGACGACAGTGGGTTTGCCTTCGGTGAGCGTGCCGGTTTTATCGAAGATGACAGCGGTGATGGTGCCGGATTTTTCCAAGGCCGCACCATCGCGAATGAGGATGCCGCGCTGAGCCGCAGCGTTGGTGCCCGCCATGATGGCAGCGGGTGTGGCCAGACCCATCGCACAGGGGCACGCGATGATGAGCACGGCGGCCGCGTGCAATACGGCGGCAGCGATCGCTGTGTCCGGCAAATGGATGGGCCACAACCAACCGGCCAGACCCAGGCTAAAATTCGTGGCGGTGGTAAAAGCCAGGCCCCACCACGCAGCCGCAGCCAAGGCAATACATACCACCACGGGCACGAAGATGCTGCTGATCTGGTCACCCAGTTTCTGGATGCTCGCGCGGCTGTTCTGTGCTCGTTCGACTACGGCGATGATCTGTGCCAGCGCGGTGGCGCTGCCGGTCTTCGTCACGCGCATGAGCAACTGGCCATTCTCCACCAAGGTGCCGGTATAAAGTGCGCTGCCAGCCTGTTTGTCCACGGGCAGAGATTCGCCGGTGAGCATGGATTCGTTCACGGCGGAACCGCCCTCGATCACTTCACCATCCACCGGCACACGGTCACCAGGGCGGAGACGCACGCGATCACCAGGCTGCAACTGCGCGACATCCACCGTGGTTTCTTTACCATCTGTGCCCATGCGCAAGGCGGTAGGCGGGGCGAGATTTACCAGCGCTTTCAGGGAACTCGCTGCGCGTTCACTCATCAATGCTTCCAGCCAATGGCCCACGCTGACGAGTGTGATGATGCCAGCGGACTCCATGAAGTAGAGGTGCCCGTGCCAGCCCGCGAGCAATCCCCACAGGCTGTATACGAACGCCGTGGTGCTGCCCAAGGCAACGAGCGTGTCCATGTTCGACTTGCCCTGCTTGAGCTGGTTCCACGCGCCGCGATAGAAACGGGCGCCGCAAAGTATCTGCACGGGCAAGGCCAGTGCGAAAGCGAACCAGTGGAACACCGGGTTCATGCCGAGCTGAAGCACCCACTCGCAAAACATCAAAAGCGACGTGATGCTGCCACCCACCACGACGTTGAATTTCCAACCGGATAAGGGGCCGCTCTTGGCGTTCGCAGACGGGGTCTGAGCATCAGCAAGCTTCGCCTCATAGCCGGCCTTTTGGATGGCGCTGACGACGCTGGTTAAATCTTTTTTGGCGTTCGGCTGCCAGTCGATGGTCACGCGGCCAGTGGCCAAATCCACCTTGGTATGGGCCACGCCGGGGATGGTTTGCGCGGCTTTGGTGACATGGCCCACGCAGCTTTGGCAATCCATGCCCGAAACCATGATGCTGGTCTCGGTCTCTGGCAGACTGGGTTGATAACCAGCCGTCTCGACCGCCTTGAGCAGGGCTTCGGGAGCAGGGGTCGTGTTTTCGCTCCAAGTCACTGTCGCCCGGGCATTTGCGAGATCAACAGTGGCCGCGGTCACACCGGGAACAGCCCGCAAGGCATCGCCTGCGTTGCGGGCGCAGTTCTGGCAGGTCATCCCGTCGATTTTCAGCTCTGTTTTCACATTCATATCACCCTAGCAGACGCAGACCGCAGGGCCGCATTACAGCTTGGTGCCGTCACTGCACTGTGGCGTGCATGGGGGCTTTGCGCAATGGAGGGCCGAAAAATTAATACGTGTACGGCATAAATTTTGAATGAAGCGAAAAGAGGAGTCGTCGGAAATGGCGTTGGTTATGTCAGTTAACACACACATAGTTATGGGAAGCTTAGGGAATACGCTCGCGGCGGAGTTTGCTCCGGAAGTGCGTTTTGATGTGCGGCCCAATGCGGCGCGGGCTGAGCGGCAGCTCGTCGTCGAACGGTTGGAAGGCCTGAAAATGAAACTGGTGGCGGAGTGGATGCGCAAAACGCGCAACCCGGAGACATTCAGCGTGATCCGCTGGGCGGCGAGCGAGGCGGTGTCCCTCGCGTGGCTGAGCGGCATGCCGTTGCTCACGTTGCCAGTCTTGCTGGATGAGAAAGTGGCCGAGGCCTTGAACCGTCATGCACGGCAGAAGCTGATCCGCGCGCGAAGTGAACAATTGTTCCTGGCGGCGTAAGGAATCCAGAGAGAGCGGCGGGACTGCTACGGCTTAATGCAGCATCGCGAGCGGGTTGGGTTCGCGGATTAGTTTCGCATCAAGATCGAGGAAGAAATCCAAGCGTTCGTCGGCTTCCTTCTCGTTGATCTCCCGGGCCATGAGTTCCGGATCGATTGGCTTTAAGCGTTCCGCGAGGATCTGAAACTTCTCACAGCTCCGGCCTTCGATCAATGAGCAGACGATGAGGTGATCGATGACCTGAAAGCGTGCGCCGGGCCGCATGTTGGCCATGAGGCCACGAATCCACGGGCTGGGAAACGGTTGGCCGAAGGGGATGCCGCGGCGTTTCAAGATCTGCAGCACCAGCTCAAAGTGTTGCAGTTCCTCCATGGCGATGGCGTTGAGTTCATGCACCTTGCCGAACAGCTCGCGATACTTCTCCAGCGTCAATGAGGTGGTGGCGGCCTTGCGCTCCAGATGCGCGTGGTCGATCAACACGGCGGGCAGATCACTGATGATCTTCTCAAACCAGCCATCCAAAATTTTAGCCCGAAACAGCAACATGCGGGGAATGTGATAATCTAACCGCCGATAAATGCAACAAGCGCCTCCTCACTTCCGGCCGCTTTCTTGCAGGACCCGTTTCAATCTCGTCAAAGCCCCTTCCACCTCCGGCTCGGCCGCGCTGCTTTCCTCCGCACCATAACGCAATGCGCAAAAATGTTGCGTGATGAGTTCGGCTTCACTGAGCGCAGGAGCCGCGCTTTGTCGCAAGTTACCCAAGAATTCCAGCGGCGTCTGCTGGGGCGCGCGAATAAATCCGATCTTCTCAAAGGCGGTCAGCATGCGTCCGTATTGGTTCGTCGCATGAGCCAGGCGTTTTTGACGCTGGCGTGCCTCCTTCACCTCGGGCTTCACTTTGCGTTGCCGCCATAATACGATGGCCATGAGCACTGCCAGCGCGGCGGTGAGCCAGCCCGCCCGCTCGTTCATCCAGCCAAAGGCCTTTCCAGCGGACTCGGTGCCCACGCGCAGCAGCTCCCGCTGGCTCGGTCCATCGAAGTTCACCACGTACACATTCCACACGAAGTCTGCCTTCTCGAACCACTGCTCCGGGTCCCAGAAAGAGTATTGCATCGTGCGGCGCGGCGTGGCGTCGAAGGACATCCATCCCACCCCCTCGAACCACGCCTCGGTCCAAGAGTGGGCGTCTTTGAAACGCACGGGGCGCCAACCGGTCACGATATTCTTCTGGTCCGCCACGTAGCCGACCATCACCCGGGCGGGAATCCCCTGCATCCGGAGCAGCAAGGCGAGGGAGGAAGCATATCGCTCGCAGTGACCCTCCTTCGTCTCGAGCAAGAATTCGTCCAGCGGATTCAACCGGTTCAGGTTCGGCGCACCGATCCGATAGGTAAAATTCTCCTGAAAATGTTGCTCCAGCTTGCGCGCACGGGCCACGGGTTCGGTCACATTGCCGAGGACATTGGTGAGCCATTGCTGCACGGCGGGTGAGGGCTCGGGATGTTCGGTCAATTCCTTGAATTCGCGCGGGTACAGTGATTTGCGGCTGAACGTGGTGTCGGTCCAATACTCATAGACCGCATTCGGCACCGTGCTGGAGGACAACACGCGCAAGGTCTCGTGTGTATCCTGCAAGGGCTGGCTGAAAAAATTCCCGCCTAAGGCGATCACGTGTCCATCTGTTGGCAATGCCCGTCCCAGATGCGCCACGTTCTTTACGCGCACGGAGCGAAACTTGTGCCCTAGGCGGCTGTCCGGTTGGATGAGATCCAGTCGACGCAAGGCCGGGCGTTTATCGGCGTCCCACATGCCGTTCACATATTCGCTCAAAGCGATGGCGCGGATGTAGCCCAGGTTGTCCCCTTGGATCTCGAAAATGACCCGGCCGGACTGGGCTGCGCCACCGCCCGTGGGATCGAGCATGGAATTCATCAGACTGCTCTGGTTGCCACCCATGTTCGGCACGCCGCCAGAACCCAAGAGCCCGCGCGGAAACAAAGTGAACACCAGCACGGCGCAACTGAAGAGCAGCGCAAACTGGCCCCAAGCGAAGCGGGCACGCACTGGTGCTTCTTGAGGCGTTGGTTTGTAAGCGTCTCCCGCCAGTTCCTTCAAGGCGCCGGGGATCAGCCAAACCGCCGCGAGCAAGATGATGAGAAAACGGAAATCGATGATCACGGTGCAACCGACGCCCAGATGCAGAAAGGCTGCTACTAACGTGAACCGCTTATCCCGCACATCACCCGGCCGCAGCAATCGCACCGCCTGTACCAGCGCGATGCCGTGGCCAAGCGCGAACTGCGTGTTCTGTCCGAAGGCTTTGGCCAGCAAATACCCGCCTAAAGTGCCTGCAATCAGCGCGAGCCCTTCGAATGCCTGCGGGATTTCCACCGGACGGCGCGGCCACTTCACGCAGACCAGCCACAGCGCGGTATATAACAGAGCAAGCCAATAGCCGTCCCATGTCAGCCCTTGGCAGAGCAGACCGAGCAGGATCAGCCTGTTCAACGCGCTGCTCATGAGGCCAGCACCTCCTGTGCATTGTAGCGGATCACGGTCACGCCGCCGCCGAGATTTTCAACTGCCCCTACGGGCAGGTACACCGTCACGCTGCGACCTTGAGAAGTCACTTCTTCAATCGCGCGTTCCACCGAGGCATTCGTCTGCGTGAGCACGAAGCTGATCGCGCTGCGGCGTGAGACGTGACCGGCGGCTTCGCTGATGCGTTTGCCGTCCGGCTCGCTCACGAGCACTTCCACATGCGCCAGCATATCCAAGATTTCCTGGCCATCCGTGAAGGGCGGGAACAGTTCGGGCATCTGTGTGGCGAGGTTCACCCACTCCACGTGATGGCCTGCGTCCAAGGCGGCGAAGATCAGTGAACCCGCCGCCCGCAAACAATCATCCAGCGCCGTGCTATCGGCTACACCCACCGCATCCGTGATGATAGCGACGCGACCGGACAATTCTTCCTCGAACGTCTTCACCATCAGGCCGCGACCTTTGGAACTGCTCTTCCAATGGATCTGTTTCAACGGATCGCCCGCATGAAAGGGCCGCAGGCCAGCGAAGTGTGTGCCAGCGGCGGAACGGCGTTGGCCGTGAAACTTGCCGCCGACCACGGCATCGAAACCGGCGGCCTTGGGACAGGGTGCGGGATAGATGGCGGGATAGACGACGACTTCGCCCTTGGCCACGACTTGCCGTGAGCACTTCACCAGACCGAAGGGAAACGTGGACACGAGCTGCAACTGGTTAAAGCGATAGACGCCGCGACGGAGGAACTGGCGGGTGGGCACGATGTTCGCTTTCGTGCGGCCATTGAGCGCGCTTACTTGCAGCAGGGATTCACCCAGGCTCTCGATGGTGATCTGGCCAACGTCGCGCTTGCTCACGTTCTCCACGCGCCAAGGCTGGCTCAGGGATTGGCCCTCGGCGAGGGACGTGCTCGCGGGTGGTTCCACCTGCACCTTGCGCACAGAACGACGCGCGCCAAAAATATTCAGCAGCAGGCAGCCGCCGATGATGCCTACGGGCAGCAACAGGAACGCGGATTGCGAGGTGAGCGACGCCAGATACAGCGCCACCGCGATGCCCGCCAACAACAAACCTGTCTTGGTCACACGCATCACATCACAGAGGTACGGTTACGGAATCAATGAGATGATCCATCACACTGCGGGCGTTCACGCTGACATTGCGCGTGCCCTTCTTGGTGATGAGGCGGTGCGGCAACACGAAGCGCGCGGCCTGCTTGATGTCATCGGGCAACACGTAATCGCGACTGGCGCGGAGGGCGATGGCTTGGGCGAAGCTCTGGATATCGAGGCTGCCGCGCGGGCTGGCACCGTGTTCGAGTGAAGTGTCATTCCGCGTGGCGTGCACGATATCCACGATGTAGCCGAGCAAGGAATCCTCCACGCGGATGGCGCGGCACTGGTGTTGGAGGCGCAACAACGTCTCGCAATCCATCACGGCCTGCACGTTCTCAAGCGGGTCGTGCTCCTTCTGTTCGCGGAGCATCTTCGTCTCGGATTCGCGGCTCATGTAGCCGATGCTCAGGCGCACCATGAAGCGGTCCATCTGCGCGAAGGGCAACGGATAGGTGCCTTCCAGCTCCACGGGGTTTTGCGTGGCCATCACGAAGAATGGTGCGGCGAGCAGATGCACCTCGCCATCCACGGTCACGCTGTGTTCTTCCATTGCTTCCAGCAGACTCGATTGGGTGCGCGGGGTGGCGCGATTGATTTCATCGCCCAACAGAATGTTCGTAAAGATGGGTCCGGGGCGGAACGAGAACCCATGCGTCTCCTGTGAGTAAACGGTCACACCGCTGATGTCGGAGGGCAACAGATCCGCAGTGAACTGGATGCGTTTGAAATCGGCGGAGAGGGAGCGGGCCATGGCCTTCGCCAGCAACGTCTTGCCCACGCCGGGCACGTCCTCCAGCAAAACGTGACCGCCCGCGATGAGGGCCATCACGGCCTGTGCGATCGTCTCGTTCTTACCGATGAAGGCGTGCGAGATGTTGTCGATCAAACCCTGGATCGCCTCTGCTGGCTTTTGCCGGTCGCTCATAAGTTTAGTTTCGTCGTACTTGGCCTCTGGCTCAAGGGAAAGTAATGGAAATGCTATCCGATCTGTCGTGGTGTTCATACCGCGCCTCCCGCTATGGCCAATCAATTCTGGCCACTTTCTCGACATGCTACCGACATGTCAGCTAATCAAACTCCGAAGCCGGAAAAAGGTTTCGGCGGCAAGCTCACTTTGCTCCGGTCCTTGACCGCAAATCCCACAGCTTGATTCCGTCCACCTTTCCGCCCGTGGTGACGACGAGGTCAGTTTGCGGGATCGGCCCGACCCAGCCCACGCCAGCATCGAGGGCCCGCCAATTACCAGCGTTCATGAAGCGGGGCGCAGTCTTGTGCCGTCCGCAGGAATAACGGGTTGATTAAAACACCGGCTCCGTCCATTTCATCCCATGTGCCTGCGCCACGGCGGCACAAGTCACTTCTCCACCCATCACATTGATGCCGCCTTTGAGCGCGGGCTGCAGCTTGCAGGCTTCCGCGAGGCCATGGTCAGCGAGCATCTCCACATAGCGATAAGTCACATTGGTGAGCGCTTGGGTGGCGGTGCGGGCGTAAGCGGCGGGCATGTTCGCCACGCAATAATGGATCACGCCCTCCTCCACATACACGGGGTCATCGTGTGTGGTCGGGCGCGAGGTTTCCGCGCATCCGCCCTGGTCGATGGCGATATCCACCAGCACACTGCCGGGCCGCATACGCCGCAGCATATCGCGCCGGATGAGCTTCGGTGCTTTCGCTCCGGGCACCAGCACTGCCCCGACGAGCAAGTCCACGCTGGGCAAAAGGTCCATGAGATGCGCCTCGCTGGAATAGAGAGTGTGCGCCGTGTGCAGGGTGATATCGAGATACTGCATGCGCTCCAAATCGACCTCCAGAATGGTCACATCGGCACCCAAGCCAGTGCCCATGCGAGCGGCGTTGATGCCAGCGGTACCTCCGCCGATCACGACGACCTTGCCCGGCAACACTCCGGCAACACCGCTAAGTAACACACCGTTACCGCCGCGATGCTTGGAAAGAAAATAACCGCCCACCAGCACGGACATGCGCCCGGCGATTTCACTCATCGGTTCCAGCAAGGGCAGACGTCCGCGCACATTGATCGTTTCATACGCGATGGCCGTGACACCGGATTTCATGAGTCCTTCGGTCAGCTCTTTGCTGGCGGCGAGATGCAGGTAGGTGAAGAGCATCTGGCCTTTTTGCAGCAAGGGGATCTCGCTGGGCTGCGGTTCTTTCACCTTCACGATCAGTTCGGCCTGGCGGAATACCTCGGCGTGCTCCGCCACCAGCCGTGCCCCGGCTTTTTCATAGTCGTCATCCGAGTGACCGGTGCCAATGCCCGCGCCGCGTTCCACGACGACCTCATGGCCGCGTTTTATCAATTGATAAGCAGCCGAGGGCAGCAGGCCGACGCGGAATTCCTTCGTTTTGATTTCCCGGGGGACGCCGATGATCATGGAAGCACCATAGCATAGGGCGGAAGAAATGGTAAGGCTCTTTGATGACCGGCAAACCGTAGTATCGCGCGGTGGCTCTGCTAGGGAGCGGCCACAAGATCCACTTGATTCACCTTGGCCCACAGTGGCGCGAGCACGTGTTGCAATTCGGCGAGCGTAGTATCGGCAGGACAAAACACCTGAACTTGTGGAGCGCCGAGCCGATGATCGCTCACCAATTCGAGCAACTGCGAAGGCGCGGTGATGGGTCTCATGGATTTGAAATCGCCGGGTGAGAATACCGAAAGAGCGCGCGGGTTTTGGGCATCGGGGAATTTCACGGCAGCCCGCATTTGCAAAACATCCGTCCCACGCGTCAACAGAATGACCACGTTTGCGGCTCCTGCCTCCGACCGTATGTTCACCACGCCGACCGCGTTGGTCATCTCGGGCAGGGCGCGAAGATGAACAGGAGCGGCCAGTTCACCCGCTACAGGAGACAGGGCTTGCGCGGTCGCGAACCAAGTGGCGGCGGTGGCCTTGGCCTCCGGCTGCAAAACGAGCCCGAGATCCAAACCCAAGTGCCGCTTCACCTGGGCCAGTCGCTGCACGTTTTCCAAAGGGGCTTTCTCCGCTCCTAACAGGATGAGTGATTTTTCATCGGCCAATTCCCACGCCCCGGAGGGCTTCACGGTGATGCCCCAGTCTTTGCGTCCAGGTTGGGGAACGAGCGCCTTCAGCTCGGCCGCCAATCGTAATTCTTCCAGCAGTTCCACCGCCCGCGTCTCCGGGGCAGGAATGGTTGCCGCCTGGAGCTGCGGCTTAAACTCGGCGAGATATACGCGCAGGAATTTCAGGGCCGGATTGCGCAGCCCGGCTTTGCTGCCCGTGGCCGCCTTGCTGACGAGCTGGGCCACGTCGTTCGTCGAGAATTCCCAGAACAGAGGCAGGGGATTGGAGGGAACACGAGGTGCGCCATCCGCCGCTTTTTGCAGGTCGATGAAGATTTGGTATTTGCCCGGAGGTTCGCCCTCCATGCGAGCATAGTCCAGCCGGATGGGCTGGGTGAACTGCTGGCCGGGCGGAAGTGTCACCTCGGCATACTCGCCATCCAGCGCACTGGGCACGCGGCTTTCACGCACGCCCTGCGCATTCACGATCCAGATGCTGAAATCTGTGGGCCAGCGGAAAACGCGCGGTTGGCCGCCCGTGTTACGCACGCGCAGATGCCAGTCCGCCGCGCCCAGCACGGGAAACTTGAGCGCCCCGGATAACTCCACGGACAAGCCGCGCTTGGCGGTACGCTCACTTCGTTCCTTTAGGTAATCCGTCACGCTGAGAACGCTCAACTGGTTGGTGCCTGTGATTGCTGCATCGCGCCAGAGATTCACGCCGCGGGGCACTTGGGGCCTTTGGGAATCCAGCACGCCGGTGTAGCGGCCGTGTAATTGATAGGTGCCGGTCGCGGGCAATTGCACCCAGTCACTGAGAGAGGATTCAAAATCTCGCGCTTTGCCGGGTGCCAGCACCTCAGCCTTGGCGAACATGTGTGCGAGTGCCTGGCTGGGCGGAATAGGCGGCACCTCCTGTCCCTCACGCGAAATGGTCAGGCGGCCATTCACGCGGCAGCAGCCTTCCCACATGAACCCAAGGGCATTCGTGGAGCGGTTGGTGAAGCGCCAGTAGAGCGGTATGTTGTCGCCGATGACATACGTTTCGGCGGGAGGCACCACGAGCTCGGCACTCACCGCGCCTTCAGCGGCCTGTGCAGAGGCAAGAAAGGCGGACTGAAGCATCAGTCCGCCCAGCAAAAACAAGGATGCGATGGTTCGCTTCATTTACCACTGACGCCCACAACCTTCAGGTCGTCAAATTTGATCGGCGTGCCGGCAAAAGGACTACCCCAAGCAGTAGGACGTCCGGCGATGGGCTCTTCCTTCTCCTCGTAGGAGACGGTCGGTTCCTTCGGCTCGGCATCGCCTTGTTTCCAAACCTTGCCTTCCACCTTCCACGCGGTGCCGACCTTGCGCACTTCGAGGCGGAATTGGGTCCAAGAATCAGAGGCCCATTTATTCGGAACCGTGGCGACGACGTTGTCACCCTTGTAGATCTCGATGGCTTGCTTGGCGGGAGCGACCATCAGGCGGTAACCGCCCACGCCGCTCAAGCCCACACCGAAGAACGGAAAGCGACGGCCTTTGCCCGTGCCATGGATGCGCGCGGTGACGGCGAGGTTTTCCTTTTCCGTAGGGCCGAACAGGAAGCCATACGTCTCCAGCGGATCACCCGGCAATTCGACGAACTTGCCACCATCAGCTTCCTTCACCTTGAAGCCGCCATCCAGCACGAGGAAATCTTCCGGCAGAGAGTCCACGGTGGCCTTCTCGAAAGTGTTCTCATAGAGGGTCTTGCCTGCCTGCGCCCGGGCGGAGGTGGTGACCAGACCACAAACGACGGCGAGGGTGAGGAGTTTGCCGATTTTCATGCTAGCTTATCCTGTTGATGCGCTTGAGTTTGGACTGCCGGAGCCCGGTGGCTATTCAACCACTTGGGCCTTCCGGTAAATTTATTCCGTACACGTATTATCTTGGGGATAAGCTTGGCCAAGGAAGGTCCGCTGGCAACTTTTTTCTTTGTGGATGAAGGGAAGCTTTCGTGTCTGCTTTGAACATATTGTCTCCTTATAGCGCATATAACGCATACAGGCATCACGCTAAGGTGATAAACCTGCCATGCTGGCGTGCGTATGAAAGAGGCATCAAAGCGGGTAGGCGGTGAAGGGCGGGCATCCTTCCCACAAAATAACTTGTCCAATTCCACCGGCAGCGGGAGTTTCTTAGTGATGCCCTCTGATATGGAACAGCCGCCGCGCAGTCCGCAGGACGGACTGGATGACCGGTATGAGACGTTCGTACGGCTGCTGATGAGCCATGAGGCGGCCTTGCGCGCCTATTTGCGCCGTTTGCTGCCGACCTGGCATGACGTGGAGGAGGTGGCGCAGGAAGCGAGCCTCATCGCCTGGCGAAAATTCGGCGACTTCGAGGAAGGCTCCTCTTTCGGCGGCTGGCTGATGATGATCGCCCGGTTTGAGGCCTTGAAACGCCGTCGTCGGATGGCCCGAAGTCCGTTAGTGTTTTCGGATGATGTCTGGGAACTGATCTCCGAAGAGAATTTCGACAAAGAGGCCAATGACGCGCTGCATCGCGCACTGGAGACGTGCCTCCAGAAGCTGCCGCCGCCGCAACGGGAGCTCATTTTGCAGGCGCATGAGCCGGGTGTCCGGCTCTATGAACTGGCGCAAGAATCCGGCCGGAGCGAACAGGCCTTCTACAAAACCATCCAGCGGGTGCGAGCCTCCTTGCTGGATTGCATCAAGCAAACCGTAAGCAAGGAGGGCCTGCGTGAAGCCTGACGAACTGCAACCGTTGATCGCCGCCTGGCTGGACAGGCGGCTGACGGAGGAGGAGTCCACCGCACTGCAAAATGAATTGCGCCGGTCAGAAGCGGCACGGGCGGAGTTCCGGCGCTGGACGCAACTGGATGCGGCACTCCGTGAGCGGACAGGTGCTGATTCCTTCGCCACCAATCCAGCGAAAAACATTATCAGTCTGCCGCCGCAGAAGACTTGGCAACAAGCGGCTGGTTGGCTGGCTGCTGCGGCTGCGATCATTTTGCTGTTCGTGCTGTGGCCGCAGGAAGTGCCAGTGCAGACGGAGGCGACCTCCAGTGGCTGTGCGACGCTGAGCCGCTCGTTGGGGGCGGAGTTCAAGGGCGCACCCATCCACTCGGGGGATATGCTGGTGCCGGGAACCATCCAACTGGACAAGGGGCTGGCGCAGCTCGAATTTTTTAGCGGAGCAACGGTGTGGATCGAAGGCGCGGCGAAGCTTGAGATCGTTTCTGCGTGGGAAGCCAATTGCCTGGCCGGTCGCGTCCGCGTGCATGTCCCACCGGCGGCCAAAGGGTTCAAGCTGAACGCACCGGGCCTGAAGCTGGAGGACTTGGGAACGGAGTTTGGGCTGAACGTCGATGCGACGGCCAAGACCAGTGCCGTGCATGTATTTGATGGCGAAGTGATCGCGCAACCTGTCAACGGAAGCCGAGCCAGCCTGACCAAGGGCATGGGTCTCAAACAGAGCGATTCAGGAACCGCCACGGAACAGATCGCGCCCGAGAACTTTCTTTCCATACGCGGGTTGCAAGGCCAGATCCGGGAGCATCAGGCCGGGCAGTATCGTGATTGGGGGGCCTGGGCTCAGCAGTCGCGCCAGGATCCCCGGCTGGCAGCTTTCTATGATTTTGAGATCCGTCCGGAAGACCGTTGGAAACGGTTGATCCCCAACTTGGCCCAGCCGCAGAATGCGAATCGCGCGGGTGGCGCAGTAGGCGCACGCTGGACGGAAGGCCGCTGGCCGGAAAAAGGTGCGTTAGAATTCAAGCGCCCGGGCGATCGCGTGCGTATCAACTTGGACGGCTCCTATCAAGCCATCACGCTGAGCTGCTGGGTGAAAGTGGATGCGGTGGACAAGAAATACAATTCGCTGCTGCTGACCGATGGTTACGATCCTGGAGAACCACACTGGCAGATCTTTGAAGACGGCAGCTTGATGTTCTCCATCAGCTATTTTCCTCTCAGCGCGCCCAAGCCGGCACGCGGCAAAAACAACCAGATGTATTTCTCACGGCCGGTCTTCACGGCGGACAACTTGGGCCGGTGGCATCATCTGGCGGTCACCTATGACAACATGAGCGGCGAGGTGATCCAGTATTTCGACGGCGTGGAAGCGGGCCGGGAAGTGTCCAAGCTGCATCAACCCGGACTGCCGGTCG
>JAJNBN010000600.1 GCA_021156225.1 Verrucomicrobiota bacterium
CGAATCACGTCCCCCCGGATTGCCACTATCGATAAGCAGCGATTCACCCGTCGGCGTGACGATGAGCGTGGAGCCGCCGCCCTCGGAATCGATCCAATAAAAATCGAGCGTCTTGTCCGCCGAACCGGCGTGCGTAGTGTAAACGGCGGAAGCGGACAGGGCGAGCGAAAGCGCGATGGTCTTGGTGAGATGCATGGGAAGATTAAACCGGAACCTCGGAAACGAGGCAAGGATGGGGTGAGATCGATTTCGAGCGGACTGACCAAATTCACTGGCCTTCCGATGGCACCGGCTTTCTTAAATGTAATTCCCACGCCGTCTGTCCTCCTCCAGCACCCTTCATGTGCAGGACGAAATCACCTTTGATCTGCTGCCATGCCTCCGGCCCCACCACGTTTTCCAGCCAGTCGATTGCGGGGACGGCTCCTTTGGAAATCGGCCGAACGGCTATGATCAACACCTGCGTCTCTCGCAGGAGCCGCCCAAATTCTTCGTTATCCGATGGGCGGCGAATGATTGCATGTGAAAAGAATGTGTTGTGCGGTCGGTGACGTTCATCCGCGGCCACGTACCATCCCGAACCGCCCCACGTGCCGATGATCATCGAGCGGGCCCGGGCGGTTGGCGCTGCCGTCTGCCCGTCTTTCCGCTGCTCCACCAATTCCAATGCGGTGCGGATCAAACGCAGCAGTTCGTTGCCCACCGGAGCCATTACGGGACCGATGCGCGTTTCCAATCGTTCGATCTGCTCCGCTGGCGGCGCGGTTCGGACCTCCGTGAGAGCGACCTTGAACGCACCCGCGTGCACGCCCAAAATCATTACCAGACCGAGCACCGCGCGACCGCGGAACAGCACCGAGAAAACCATGACCAAGGTGAACGGCAGCAACACCCACTGATACTGGAAGAAATGCCATTCATGGCCGAAGTAACCGACTCCCGGCACCGCGCTGAGCAGGTAAAAGAGCACGCCCACACCACTTTGATAGAGAATCAAATCTGTTGCCTCGGGCGTGGAAGCAGGCATCGGACGACGGAACATTCTCACGACAAAACCGAGGAACAAGAATACCGGCACCAAAATGGGCAAGACCACAGCGACGAAGTGCCGGAAGCTCGCGAACAGCGTGAGGCTGGTGCGCTCGTATTCCCCCGTTACATAAAACGGCCACGCCGAGCGCATGCCCTGCTCCCACCCGCAAAAGATCACGAAGAGTCCGCATCGGACCAGCTCTGCCAGCACCAGTCCGCCCGTCACTGCACACCACCAACGGAACCAGTCCCTCATCAAGCCAGCCTGTCGGGACTTGGTGATCAGCCACAGCACGTCCATGGCCCCATAGGCGGCCAACGCCATGAAAGCGCCACCGACCTTGGAGCTTTGCCAGGCCAGAAGGATCAGCACCAGCCAAGGGGCATGTTTTCGACCGCGCGCTTCTATTGGCCGCCACGTCACCATCACGGCGAGCAGGAGGAACCGTTCAAACACGTAGTATTCCATGTTCCCCACGATGGTGATGAGCAGGTGCAGATAGGGTGTGCGCGAAAAACTGACGAGCAGCAGTGCGATCGCGATGGCGACCAGTGCGCCGCGCCGCATCTCACCCCGTGTGAGCCACCAGAAGAGGCAGCCTACGAAGGCGATGGACAAGAGAGACTGGAACAGGATGTTCGCCGAGATGGTGTTGCCGGCGAGGATCGTGAACCCATACCAGATCCAGATGGGCAACGGACCGTACTGACAGTCTATCTCGCGATAAAGCGCCTTCCCCGCCTGCATCTGGTCGGCCCGGAATATCTGGTTGCCGTTTTCTGAGAGAATCCAATCCGTGCCATGGAAGGACACCGGTAGAAATTTGACGAAAACCCACAATCCGAACCCGAGAAACACCAGCAGCCCTAGCAGGATGGCGAAACGAAAGCGCCGAACGCCTGGCTCCGAAAGCGGTTCAGATGATTCAGATGGCACCTATACGATGTTAATCAAGCGGGAGAACGCCTCCAATCGAAAAGAACGGGAGGAAGAGAAACTGGCTGCTGTATCCATGATTCTACACGCCGGAGCCCAAAGGATGCCGCCGGTCCGTCAACGGCAACGTCACCCTCCGCTTCGCCAGCGTCGCCTGATAAACGGCCATCACCATCTCCACCGCCTTCATCCCGTCATACCCGCTGCACGCTGGCTCTCCTCCCGTGCGTGAGGCGGCGATGAGACTATCGAGCAGCACGCGGTTTCCCACATTGGTGTTGCGCTGATTCTCCGGCCCACCCGTCGTTGGATCACCTGGCACTGGCTCCCAATTACTGGACCCGCCCTTCTCCGTCCAAGGTCCATACTTTTGTAAAAAGATGCGCGGCGGAATATTCGCCTGGATCTTCACCATGCCCTTGCTGCCGATGAGGTCCATCCCCCAACTGCCGGACACCGTCGCCTGTCTCTCCCGCGAAACGAACAGTCCATTCACCCCGTTCGCGAAACCAAACTGCGCGTAGATATCCTCACCCGCCACCAACCCGATGCCCTCCGTCGCCTTGCGCGCATCCTTGAGCGTGATGTCCCGATTCTGCGTCTGGACCCGGGCCGTGCACCACTCCGCATCTCCGGCGAAGAGCCGCATGAGATCGAAGAGATGCGTCCCCAGCACCAGCATATCCTCACCACCCGCGCGCTTGTCCTGCTTGCCATTCGCCCGGATCTCCAGCAGCTCGCCGATGAGCCCCTTGTCCAACTGCTCCTTCAGATAAACGATATTTTGCGCCACATGCATCTGATGCGCCACCGCGATCTTCGTCCCCGCCTTCTTCCGTGTAGATATGTGCCCCCACCTTGATGGCCGCCAACGCCATCGCCTTGTGCTCCGCCGTCCAGCGCGTAGCGATGCTCACCAGGTCAGGCTGCTCCTTTTCCAGCATCTCGTGATAGTCGGCATAAGTCCGGGGCGTCTTCAATTTGGCCAGCGCTTTCAGTAATCCATCCGGGTTCGCATCCGCCACCGCCACCAGCTCCACCTCGGGATGATTTGCCATCACGATATCCATCCCGTGCCCGTAATTGCCTTTCCCCGTGTGACCTATGACGACCGCCCGCAGCTTGCCCGAAGGATCCTTCGTCGACCTAGGCGAGACGCTCTGGCAGCCGGTGAGAATGGCGGTGCCAGCCGTGGCCAAAGCCGTGCGGGCAAGGAATTGCCGTCGCGAAACAGGGTTCAGGCGCTCAAAATTCATGATTTTCCCGGGTATGAAATTCCTGCAAATATGCCTTGCCAAATGGGGTGTCGCCAAGTTGAATTGCGGCCCTTCGGTAACTTGGCTGGATAGCTCAGTTGGTAGAGCAGAGGATTGAAAATCCTCGTGTCGCCGGTTCGATTCCGGCTCCAGCCACCACTTTTTCACTTAGCTTACTCTCAGGCGGAAGCCTGTCATTTCAACCATGAAAACTGCGATCGCTCTTGGTTGCTCATTGCTGTGCTGTCTGCTGGCGGGGTGTGCCAGCTCTGAGCGGATGCATTCTGCGGCCGGACAAGCGGACATGCGCCAAGCCACTGTGCTAAGCGTTGAACGTAAGATCGCGAGTATCGTACGCCAGACCGGCGATTGGGAGATGTCACAGTATCGCAGCTACAACCGTTCAGATATTGATGGAGACGAAGTCAGTGACACCGCCCTGCTCACCACTTTTGAGCGGGGGAATATCTGGCGGCGGGATTTGCTGGTGTGTCTAAGTACCGCCCCCGCGCGGGTGATGTTGATGCACCTTGGTGCCAAAGGTAAACGCATGGCGGAAACTTTTGAGGTCGAGGGACAACATATCGTGGTAAAGGGAAAAGAGTATGCGGAGAATGACGCGCTTTGCTGTCCGTCGCTTCCGTATCGTGCGGTCTATTTGGTTTCTGAAGGAAAAGTGAAGGAAACAAAATGAAGCCTGCCGCTAAAACTTAAAGGCTACTTTGTGGTGATGGTTCGCAATAAGAAATCTGATGTCGAGATCTGCATCCTCGCCGGCGGCCTCAGCACCCGCATGGGTCGGGACAAGGCCCGCGTACGGCTAGGCCGTCGTACTTTATTGGGCCACATCCGCCAAGCCGCCTCCGCTACCGGCTGGCCCTTACGGGTCATCCGCAAAGACGTCGTGGAACGCTGCGGCCCCTTAGGCGGTATCCTGACCGGCCTGCAAAAGAGCCGCGCGGAAGTGGTCATATTTCTTTCCTGTGATATGCCATTCATCGCCGCAAGCTGGCTGAAGAAGTTGGTGCAAGAGATTCATCGCCGTAAAGCCAAGGCGGTATTCACCCAGCAGGACAAATTTGCCGGATTCCCCTTCGTATTAACCAGAAAATGTCTGGAAACGGTGAAGGCCCAAAGGGTGAAGGGAGAGTTTTCCTTGCAGGCACTGGCGAAGATGTTGCAGGCGGGACGGATCGAAGTGCCCTCGAAAGAAGCATGGAAATTCATGAACGTGAACACACCAGAAGCGTTGGCCGAAGCGAAAGCGTTTCATCTCTCGCAAGCACGATGAACTCCCAGTTTTGCGACTCGCCAGCCACCAGCGACTTTGTCACTCTCCCAGCATGCCCATGTTTCGATTGATAGCCGCAGTTTGCTTCGCCTCCGTGCTGTCATTGCACGGTGCGGAAAATGTACGGATGGTGAACAACACGCGAGAGTTTCAAGAAGCTATCCGCACCTTGAAATCGGGCACGACACTGAAGCTTGCACCCGGCGACTATGGCGCTGGCCATTTTGTCTCCAAGGCGCGCGGCACCAAAGAGGAACCCATCATCATCGAGGGGGCGAATCCGTCACAGCCACCGAAGTTTTCCGGTGGCAATCTCGCCATCCATTTCAGTGGCTGCACGCATCTCACGGTGCGGCATATCCAAGTGCAGGGGCAGAAGGGGAACGGCCTAAACTTCGATGACGGCGGCGACACCTCCCACCACATCACCATCGAGAACGTGCAGGTGTCAGACATCGGGCCGACGGGCAACAATGACGGCATCAAGCTCTCCGGCGTGGATGATTTCATCATCCATAATTGCCGTATCACCGGGTGGGCGGGCCAGGCGATCGATATGGTGGGCTGCCATCGCGGCCTGATCGAGAAGTGCGTCTTCGAGGGCAAGACAGGTTACTCCCAAGCTACCGGCCCGCAGACGAAGGGTGGTTCGGAAGACATCACCGTGCGCGGCTGCACCTTCATCAATGCCGGCCAGCGCCCCATGCATCTGGGCGGTTCCACCGGGCGACCATACTTCCGTCCCAAGGATGCGAAGTATGAAGCGCGGCGCATCACGGTGGAGGGCAATCTCATCATCGGCGGCATGGCGCCCATCGTCTTCACCGGCGTAGAGCAAGGCGTGGTGCGGTATAACACCATCGTGAACCCGGAGACCTGGGCATTCCGCATCCTGCAGGAGAACAACGAGCCCGGAATGGTACCGTGCTCGAACGGCGTGTTTGAGAAAAACATCATCGTGTGTGAGAAGAATCCAGTGCGTTCCTGGTTGAACATCGGTGGCAACGCGCAGGCAGCCACGTTCAAGTTCGCCGACAACTGGTGGTATCACAAAGCACCTTCGCAACCAGCCAAACCGCCGCTACCTTCAGCGGAACAGAACGGGACGTATGGCATGGATCCGCAACTGGACGCG
>JAJNBN010000057.1 GCA_021156225.1 Verrucomicrobiota bacterium
CGCTCATCTTCAACAACTGCCAAGTGGCGCATTTTAATTACGTGGGCGATTCCATCCTCGGCTACAAGGCACACATGGGCGCCGGCAGCATTTTATCGAACGTGAAATCTTTGCCCGGCAATGTGACCATTGAGATCGACGGCAAGAAAGTGGATACCGGCCTGCGCAAATTCGGTGCCCTCCTCGGCGACCATGCCGAGATCGGCTGCAATTCCGTCCTGAATCCTGGCAGCATCATCGGCCGTAATTCCATCATCTATCCCACCACCAGTTGGCGCGGCGTCCTCCCCGCCAATTCCATCGCCAAGACCAAAGCCACGCAAGAAGTAGTCGTGCGGAAGGCAAAAGACGCAAAATAATGCTCCCTTGCGTTTCTGCCGTTTGGCTGTTTTATTAAAGCCATATGGCAGTCAAAGAATTACCTTTGGTGGAACGCCTCCTCGCTCCCGGCAAGAGCCGTTCCAGAGGTCGCCAGTTAGCCAGCCCTACCTCGGTGCAGATTCAAGGCGTGAAGGATGGCTTCACCGCCAAGGCATTTGACCTCCTTTGCGAAGCCTATGATGTCCCCCGTGAACGGCTTTGCCTGGTGGTCCGCATTCCTTCACGGACCTTGGCCCGCCGCACTGTTTTCAAGCCAGATGAATCTGAGCGCATCTTGCGGCTGGGGAGCCTTTTTCAGCGGGCAGCTGAAGTTCTGGGTTCGGCGGAAGCGGCGCGGACATGGTTTCGTGCTCCTCAACATGCTTTTGCCGGGGTGCCCCCATTGGACTATGCCGATACGGAACTGGGAGCGCGTGAAGTCGAGTATCTGTTAGGGCGTCTGGAACACGGAGTCTTCACTTGATCTGCCAGGCTTATCGCATCGTGCAGTCACATCTGGTCGGCACTGCTTTCAGCGGTGAGGGCGCGCGTCTCTATGGCGGTCGTTGGAACAGTCCGGGGCACCGCGTAGTTTATGTGGCTGAGTCCCGTGCGTTGGCCGCCTTGGAGATGCTTGTCCATCTCTCTTCCGAGCAGGTTTTAAACAACCATTACAGCCTCATTCCGGTTCGTTTCCCTGAAAAGCTGGTTAACCGGCTGGAGGAATTGGGCAAGTTACCCGCTGACTGGCAGGCCACACCGGCACCGCTCAGTGCCAAGATCGCCGGAGATCATTGGTTGGATGACCGGGTATCCGCTGTCCTTTCCGTGCCGAGCACAATCATTCCTTCAGAACGCAACTATTTGTTAAATCCCGCGCATCCCGACTTCGCAAAGATTGAGATAGGCAAACCAGAGCGGTTTGTCTTTGATGAACGCTTGGCCAAAAGCCTAAAGTCCAGATAACGGATGATCAGCATCATCGAACAGCAACCGGCGGATACCGGCAGCGACCTCGTCGCGCAGGTGGAGGCCATCTTTTCACCCACCGGCATCCTGTCGCGGGCAAGCAATTTCGAGTATCGCCCGCAACAACAGCAGATGGCGATGGCGGTGGCGCGGGCCTTGGAACATGGCGAGCACTTGGCGGTAGAGGCCGGCACCGGTGTGGGCAAGAGCCTGGCGTATCTGGTGCCGTCCATTCTGTTCGCCGTGGCGCGGAGCAAGAAGGCGGTCATCTCGACTTACACCATCAACCTGCAGGAGCAACTCATCGAGAAAGACCTGCCGATGTTGGAGCAGGTGCTGCCGGTGAAGTTCAGCTACACGATGCTGAAAGGGCGGCAGAATTACCTCTGCACGCGACGCCTCCGCAAGGCGATGCAGCAGGCGGACAGCCTCTTCACCTCGCCGGAAGTGCAGGAACTGACTCGCATCTACGAATGGTCCAAGACCACCAAGAACGGCAGCCTCTCGGATTTCGAGGACGAACCTGATCCGAAGGTGTGGGAACACGTGTGCTCAGAACGCGGTCTGTGCTCTCCCAAGCTTTGCGGTCACGCCTCGGATTTCGGCAAGGACGGCGGCGCGTGCTTCTTTCAGCGCGCCCGCCAACGCATCCTTGCTGCGGATGTGCTGGTGCTGAATCACACTCTTTTCTTCATGCACCTCGGTGGCATCAATGAGGAGATGGAAGGCGGCGTGATCTTCAAGAACGACTTCGTGGTCTTCGATGAAGCGCACCAGATGGAAGGCGTGGCCTCACGTCACGTCGGCGTTAGTGTCTCCAGTGGCCAGATCCGTTACGCGCTGCAAAAGCTCTGGAATCCCCGCACGGAAAAAGGTCTGCTCGCCATCTTGCGCCAAGGCAACGCCGTCAAGCTGGTGGCCGATGTGCTTTCCGAAAGTGATAAATTTTTCGCGGCACTGGAAACCAATTGCGAAGAGCTGGTGCAAAACCAGCAACCCACCGAACGCCCCGGTGGTAGTGGAGCCAGTAAACGCTCTTGGTCGGAACTGCGCATCCGGCGTCCTGATCTGGTGGAAGACACGATGAGTTTGCCCATTCAGCGCGTGCGCGAAGCGCTCAGTGAACTGATCAAGCTCAGCGAAGACAAGGACACCGGGCAGGAGTTGATGGAATGTAGCCGTCGCCTCATGGAAGTGAAAGCGGCCATCACGACATTTATCGGTCAGGTGGAAGAGCACTACGTCTATTGGGTGGAACGCGGCGGCAAGACACAGCGGAACTTCTCCATGCATGCCGCCCCGGTCAATGTGGCGGAATTCCTGCGGCAACGCCTGTTCGCCTCTGATACTTCCGTCATCATGACCAGTGCCACGTTGGCTGTGAAAGAGCAGCCACAAGCGCCTCCGCCAACACCAGAGGACGCACCCAAGAAACGGGAAGCGGTCAAGAAAACCAGCCCGCGCGACAATGGCCTGAACTATTTCGCCGGTCGCGTCGGTGCAGAATCAGCCACGCTCCTGCAAGTCGGGTCACCCTTCAATTACGCCGAGCAGATGCGCGTGTATGTCGCCGGCAAGATGCCTGACCCGCGCGAAGCCGGTTACCGCGATGAACTGGTGAAATGGATCAAACACTTCATCAAAGAGACGCACGGCAAAGCCTTCGTGCTCTTCACCAGCTACAAACTAATGATGGAAGTGAGCGAGCAGATGCAGTCTTTCTTCGACCAGCTCGGCCTCGAATGTTTCGTGCAAGGCACCGGCACGCCGCGCTCCACCATGCTGGAGAAATTCAAGGAAGACGTGGATTCTGTGCTCTTCGGCACCGACAGTTTCTGGCAAGGCGTGGATGTGCCCGGTGAAGCGCTCTCCAACGTCATAATCACGCGTCTGCCCTTCGCCGTGCCGGATCATCCGCTGATTGAAGCGCGCATCGAGGACATCGAAGCCAGCGGTGGCAATGCCTTCAGCGATTTCTCCTTGCCCGAGGCCATCCTGAAATTTCGCCAGGGCGTCGGCCGCCTCATCCGCACGAAGTCGGACAAAGGCATCGTGGTCGTGCTGGATAATCGCGTGCTGACGAAGCGATATGGACAGGCGTTTCTGGATGCGATTCCGAAGTGTCCCGTGGAGATTGTGTGAGCGAAGCGCCGCTCACGCTTCCTTCTCAAAACTCTCCGCCAGCGCGATCGCTTTGATCATCGCTTTGGACTTGTTCACGGTCTCCTGATACTCGCCTTCGGGCGTGGAGTCGTGGACCCAGCCGCCGCCGGCTTGCACATGGGCCTTGCCGTCTTTGATCAAAGCGGTGCGGATGGTGATGCAGCAGTCGAGATTGCCGTTGAAGGAGAAGTAGCCCACGCATCCGCCGTAAGGCCCGCGTTGGGTGCCTTCCAGTTCCGAGATGATCTGCATGGCGCGGATCTTCGGCGCACCAGAGAGCGTGCCGGCCGGGACCGTGGCGCGCATCAAATCGTAAGGCGTCTTGTCTTTCGAGAGGTGGCCTTCCACCTCAGACACGATGTGCATCACGTGGCTGTACTTCTCGATGATCATCAAGTCCTTCACCTGCACAGAGCCGTAATCGCACACGCGACCCAAGTCATTGCGCGCGAGGTCCACGAGCATGACGTGTTCGGCACGCTCCTTCGGATCGGCGAGCAAGTCCTTCTCGTTCGCCACATCCTCTTCCACCGTCTTGCCGCGCGCCCGTGTGCCAGCGATGGGCCGGATCTCGATCTTGCCCTTCTCGCAACGGACATGGATTTCTGGTGAAGCACCGACGAGTGCGAAGCCGTCCAGTTCCAGCAGAAACATGTACGGCGAGGGATTGATCGTGCGGGCGGCGCGATAGATGGAAAGCGGGCTGGCGGTGACCGGTGCGGAGAAACGCTGGGAACCGACCACCTGGATGATGTCGCCGCTGGTGATGTATTCCTTGGATTTGAGCACGTTCGCGATGAACTGCTCCTTGGTCACATTGGAAACAAACGGCAGGTCCTTCGTGTCCGAGTTCAGTGTGACCGGTGTATTATGCACCGGTTCCGAAAGCAGCGCGAGGATGCGGTCGATCTCTTCCACAGCGTTCTCATACGCCTCATCGACTTTCGTGGTGTCTTCGATGAAGGCATTGACGAGGATGGTGATGGTCTGGGCGACGCGATCGAAGATAAGCAACTCATCCGCGATGAGGAAATACATCGTGGGCGTGCCCAAGTCATCCTTCGCCGGACGCGGCACCACGGGTTCCACATCATGGATGAACTCATAGCCAAGAAAGCCTACGGCACCACCGGTGAAGATGGGCAGGCCGGGCAATTGCACGACCTTGTAGCGGGCCAAGACGCGTTCGATGACTTCCAAGCCGTCACGCACACATTGGTCGCATTCCGTGTTCTCGCGACCTTTGACAGGGATGGCGAACTTTTCGATGACCTTGCCGTTTTCGATGACTTCGATGCGGTTACCGGTCTGCTTGATGATGGCGCGAGGATTGCACCCGACGAACGAGTAGCGGCCCAAGTGCTCGCCGCCTTCCACAGACTCGAGCAGGAAGGATTCGCCATCGCCGCGGATCTTTTGATAGGCGGAGAGCGGCGTCTCGAAGTCCGCGAGGATGCGGCGCGTGACCGGGATCAGGTTTCCCTGCTTGGCCAGTTCCAAAAACTCAGTCTGCTTGGGCGAATACATAACTGTTCTTTTGCTCGGTCACTAACGTCGTTCCAAATCGGTTTCCGTCCGCCCCTCCGGGGCGAATGGTTTTCTAACTCTCTTCCACGGGTTCCCTGCGGTCACCCGTGGCTACTGTCGTTTGCCCCTTTGGGGCAGTGTTTGCGGATGTCACTTGAACTATTCGCACGCCGTCGTCCATTTGGACATCGCTGCGGGTTGGGACAACCCGCGCTCCACTGATTACTTCTTGCCGTAAATCTGCTCAGGCGTTTCGAGTTGTTTCTCGGTGACCTCGAACTCGGCTTCCTTCACAGAGCGGAAGAAGCAGGATTGATAACCTTCGTGGCAAGCGGCGCCGATCTGTTCCACTTGGATCAGCAGCGTGTCGCCATCGCAATCGAACGCCACATCTTTCACCGCTTGCGTGTGCCCGCTGGATTCCCCCTTCATCCAGAACTTCTGGCGTGAGCGGCTCCAAAAATGCGTCTTGCCCGTGGCGATCGTCGTTTCCAGCGAGGCGCGGTTCATCCACGCCATCATGAGCACGCGGCCCGTGGATTGTTCCTGGATGATGGCCGGAATGAGGCCATCCGAATTGAACTTCAGCTTGTCGTAAAAGCTCATGCTATTTGTCGGTCGTCGTTTTAGAGTCTGAAATACTAGCCGTCTCGGCCTTGGCTGAAAAGCTTCCCGGCAAAAAAGTAAAGGCCACTGCCGCCAGGATGCACAGGAACGCGGCAAAATGGTTCCACTTCAGCTTCTCGCCCAAGAAAAAGAAGACGAAACCGCTGAACACCACCAGCGTCACCACTTCCTGGATGATCTTCAGTTCCGTGGCGGAATAGCTCGAATGCCCGTAACGATTAGCCGGGACCATCAGGCAATATTCAAAGAAGGCGACGCCCCAGCTCGCGAAAATGGCCGTCCACAATGGCACATTCTTGTGCTTGAGGTGCCCATACCACGCGAACGTCATGAAGACGTTGGAACACACCAGCAATAAAATGGGAAACCAGCGGGTGTGAAGCAGCTCGTTCATATGCGTACAGGGATATTCTGTTTCGCCAGATACTCTTTCACTTGAGCAACGGTAAAGGTGCCGTAGTGGAAGATGCTCGCCGCCAGCACGGCATCCGCGCAACCCGCCAATAGAACTTCCGCCATGTGCTCCAAGCTGCCGGCACCACCACTAGCCACCACCGGCACGGCCACGGATTGACTCACGCGCTTCGTAATGACCAGATCAAAACCCTTCTTCGTGCCGTCGGCATCGATGCTGTTAAGAACGATCTCTCCTGCCCCGAGGCTCACAGCCTTGGACGCCCATTCCACGGCATCCAAGCCGGTGGATTTGCGACCGCCGTGCGAGAACACTTCCCAGCGATCGGGCGCGACTTTCTTGGCATCGATGGAGACCACGATGCATTGGCTGCCGAACTTCTCCGCTCCCGCGCGAATGAGGTCGGGATTGGAGAGTGCGGAAGAATTGATGCTGATCTTGTCCGCCCCGGCTTTGAGCATCACGCTCATGTCTTCCACGGCGCGGATGCCGCCACCAACGGTCAAGGGCATGAAGCATTGATCGGCCACGCGCTCGATAACACTAACCATCGAGGCACGACCATGCGCGCTCGCGGTGATGTCGAAGAAGACCATCTCGTCCGCGCCTTGCTCGTTATAACGCAAGGCCAGCGCGACGGGATCGCCGACGTTCTTCAGCTCGCCCGCTTCCGCTTTGCCGAACTGCACGCCACGGGTCACCTGACCATCATGCACGTCCAGACAAGGTATGACACGTTTGGCTAACACAAATTCTTTCGCTTACCGGTCGTTTCAACCGCCAACTACATTGGCTAGTTCCATCAAAAAAAATTCCCGATGACGGATAATCATCGGGACGGGACCTTGCCACGCTTTGCCAGGCAAAAACGAGTCTCCACGAGGGAGGTCCCGCTTATCTATGCCAATGGCTCAAGCCTGCTAACATGTGGAAAATAGAGCGGAAACAGTTCCGCCGCGCAAGCTCCCATTTTGGAGCGTTGCACGGCGGTATCTGGATTAAAGATTACTTGGCGGCGGTGAACTTGCCGTCGGCGCGTTTGAAATTCTTGCCGGAGTAAAGAACCACGTTGAGCGAGTTCATCGGGTCCTTGGTGCTGAATTTGTAGCCGAGCTTCAGGATACCATCGAGGATCTCCTGCTTGCTGAGGCTCTTGCCGGCAGCCACTTTGAGGGCGGCTTCCTTCAGGGAAAGCTCATTGCGGGCGCGACGTTTCACGGCCCGGGGAGCTGAAGGAGCGTCAGCAGCGGAAGACTTGGAAGCTTTGACTTCGCCGGTCGTACCCAAGGCTTGTTCGATTTCCGCCAAGCGCGCGGTCAGCGCGGCTTGTTCTTTAAGAAGTCCGTCACGAAGGGAGATGAATTTTTTGATGCTGCTGTTTTTCATAAATCAGAAGTTCCTATCCTATAACGAGAAGCGTAGATTTGCCAACTAACATTTTTATACGAATGAAAACCAAATGTCGCTATTAGATAAGGATCAATCCGGGCTCGTTTAGATAATTCTCGGAAACAAAATGCCCATGCAGCCCGTAAACCGGCACCTTCGCCCCATCGGCACGGTGAGCGGATTATAGCATATAAAAGCGTATGAGCAATAAATGGTCGGCGATTAATTAGCCATATGCGTTCATCCGATTGAAGCAGGGCAGCACTTCGTCTTCTCTCTCTGGCTAACCTCTCAGTAATATACCGTATTTATTGAGACCAGCCGAGCCCAACTATCTTGTCCTACCCCAGTTGCATCCCCTTCACCTCAAGCGAGTTATCCCAATCAGGGTGGCGTTGGAAAACGCCCACAAACGTTAACGTTATCGTGGAAACTTTTTGCGATTAAGTTAGATAATGCGACTTTTTCTCTCAAAACCGGCTGGGAACAGGCTACTTGCAGTGCAACCATCTTAGCCCGGGTGTGTTGAATGAATAAAATGACGCCATAAGGTGTCTATATCATCGTATGAAACGTTTAGTTTTGTTTGCTTTAGCCCTCGCGGCGGTTATTCCGGCGCAGGCACAAATTTTTGGCGGCCCGAATGCAGTAGGCGGGGCCATCTTGGGCGGTATCGCGGGTGGTGTGATTGGTCATAACAATGGTCGCCATACGGCGGAAGGCGTGGCCATCGGTGCCGGTGCGGGCCTCTTGTTGGGCGCGATTGCTGATCGAAACAACGCGGATCGTGGATATTACGGCTATGACCGCGGTTACGGTTACTCCTCGGGTACCAGCGTCTCGGTAGGTTTTGGCTACGGTCATTCGCCTTATCGCCATGGCCACTACGGCCACAATCATTACGGTCATTACCGGGGTGGCTACTATCCGAGCTACGGCGTCCGGTATTACAGCTCCCCCAGCTACTATTATCGGCCAACCTACGTGGCTCCGGCACCCGTGGTCGTGAGCGCCCCTGCGCCGGTCTATGTGTCGCCCAGTACGCAATACGGCTACGCGCCGACCTATGCGACCCAGCCGCAACAGCAACAATCTGCCCCAGCCCCCTCGCAGGTCACGATCATCAACAACTATTACGGCAATGCCAATCCCATGAGCAGTGCCAATGGTATGTTTGGCCGGTGACATTGCGATTGGCTAATTCGCGGAATCTAACTTAGGATGGTGGAACCTTTTATGAAGTCGTACGTAAACTATTCTCTTTGCTTGGCCGCTGTGGCGGCGATGACCGCTGGCTGCGCCTCTTCTGGCGTCAAGAATCCCCGGGGCGTTCCGGTGACCGAAATGAAGGCCGATGAACGCGGCTTCGTCGCCGGCACCGGCATGGAATCACAAGATCTCGTGATGGTAACGGACAAGATGGCGCGCAGTATCCTGGCCATTCCCGAGATCGCCAATGCCCAAGGCACACCGCGCGTGGTCTTGAACCCGGTCAATAACGAGACCCGGTTCCCGATCAACAAGGACATCTTCCTCACCCGCATCCGGGCGCAGCTTAACTCGAAGGCCGCCGGCAAGGTGCGCTTCCTCGCCCGCGATCAGATGGCCGCGCTCGAACGTGAACGTGACCTGAAGCAATCCGGCCAGGTGACCGCCTCCAGCGATCCGAACGTGGTGGAATTCAAGGGCGCGGACTTTTTCCTCACTGGTACACTCCAAAACATGACCACCCGCACCTCGAAGGGCGTGAGCGATTACGTGCTCTATTCCTTCCGCCTGATTGATGCCCGCACCAGCGACATCGTTTGGGAAGACATGGCGGAGATCAAGAAGCAGGGATTGGAAGATGCCGCTTACCGTTAAGCGTCTCGTCCCATCACTACATCCATGAAGGTCGCTTTTCTCAGCGTTGGTCTGGGCGCTCTGTTGCTGCTTACGGGTTGTGCTACCACACCGAAAGCCGCACGCATCCCGCTCACCGGTGATCCCCTAGTCGATGGCCGGACACACATCGAGCAGGGTCCGCCCAATGAACGCATTCTCTGGCAATACCGCACCGCCTTGGTAGCGATGCGCCGGGGCGATTATCCGCAGGCGAAAGCCTTGCTGGATGACGCCATCCTCACCATCGGCGGCATCTTGACGAATGACAAAGACGCCCGCCGTGCGCGCAGCATGTTCGCCAGCGAAAGCCGCAAGAAGTTCATCGGTGAACCCTATGAACGTGTGATGGCGTATTATTATCGCGGCATCCTCTATTGGATGGATGGTGAGCCGGACAATGCCCGCGCCTGCTTCCGTAGCGGGGAGTTGATCGATAGCGATACTGAGGTGGACAATTACGCCGCCGATTATGTGCTGCTGGATTACCTCGATGGTTTCGCCTCCGACAAACTGTTCACCGATGGCGGCGATGCCCTCAAGCGTGCGAAAGCCAATGCCAGCACGAAGATGGATGTGCCGCCCGACTACGACCGCGCGGCGAACGTGCTCTTCTTCACCGAATGCGGTTTCGGCCCGCAGAAGTACGCCACAGGCCAGTATCGCGAGCAACTGCGCTTCCGCGAAGGCCAGCAACAGGCGCGCGTGGTTACCATCAAGCTGAACAATGGGCAAGTCATTCGCACCCGGCCTTGGGATGATCTATATTTCCAAGCGACCACCCGTGGCGGTCGTGTGATGGATCACATCCTCGCGAACAAAGCGGTGTTCAAACAGAGCACCGATACCGTGGGTGATGTGGCCATCGTCAGCGGTGCCGTATTGGCCACCGGCCGGAACACGCAAGAAGCCGGACTGGGTGTCTTGGCGTTCGGTCTGTTGAGCAAGGCCATTGCGGCCGGCACGACTCCAGCAGCGGACGTCCGGGCGTGGGATAATCTCCCGCAGTTTTTGGGCTTTGGCGCTTTGCGCGTGGCTCCCGGCACCTATACGGCGCAAGTTGAATTTCAAGATGGCGCGGGCCGTCTATTGGCTAACCTCAGCCGCCGTGTGACCTTTGAAGTCAAAGCGGCAGACCGCGACACTGTGGTGTATATTTCCGACAAGCAACAGTAAGCAAGCAACGTAGTAATCCTATGAATAAGATTTGGCTCAGTTCTCTCTTGCTCGCCGCAGCAGTCCTCACGGGCTGCCAGTCTGGCGGAGCGTATTCGCCCAAGAACACGACGAAGTATGATCTGGAGAACAAGGAGAAGTTCGTACTCATGGACGGCATGGTGCAACGCTCCGTGACCTCCTCCGGCATCCAGAAACGCATCCTGCCCGACGGCCGCCTCGAAGTGATCGCCCATGTGCGCAACCGCGAAGGCCGCCGCATCCAGGTACA
>JAJNBN010000601.1 GCA_021156225.1 Verrucomicrobiota bacterium
CATTCCCCCGGCTTGCTTCCAAAGCCGTTCGAGATATCGATGATCGGCATGAACAGCGCGATGACGATCGTGCCCACGATCACCGCGAGGATCACGATCAGAATCGGCTCCAGCAAGGAGGACAACGCCGCGATGATGTTGTCCGCTTCCTCTTCCGCCGTATCCGCGATCCGCAGCAGCATCTCGGGCAGTGCGCCAGTTTGCTCCCCCACATCCATCAAGCCCACGACGATCGGCGGAAATATCCGCGCCGTCCGTAATGGGGCCGTGAGTGATTCTCCTTCGCGCACACTTTGATGCACCGCATCGATCGCTTCGGCCAGCACCAGATTACCCGCCACTTCCCGCACAATGGCGAGCGCCTGCAGGATCGGTACCCCGCTGGCGATGAGTGTTCCCAGTGTGCGCGTGAAGCGCACGAGGGCGAGCTTCCGCAATAGATTGCCTAACACCGGCAGATACCACCGTCGCCGGTCCCACCACCGGCCGACAACCGGCAGCTTGCGCAAGAACACCAGCAACATCCACGCCCCGATGCAGCTCAGCAAGATCGTCACAAAATGTTTTTGAAAACGTGCGGACAGATCAAACACGAACTGCGTGAACGCGGGCAGCGGCTTGCCCTCCATCAGGTCGGTGAAAACGGTTTTGAATTTGGGCACCACGAAGTGCATCAACCCGGCCACGATCCCGAACGCCACCAGCAACACGGACACGGGATAGAACATGGCGGCGATGACCCGGCCTTTCAGGCGTTCCGCTTTCTCCAGGAAATCCGCCAGCCGGTTCAGCACCAGCTCCAGCACGCCGCCGAGTTCGCCCGCCTTCACCATGTTCACATACAATTTGTCGAAGGTCTTGGGATGCCGCGCCAGCGCTTCACTGAACGTATTGCCGCTCTCGATATCTTCCGCGATCTCTTGCAATAGCAGCAGCGTGCTTCCGCCCGTCTCCTGTTCCTGCAACAGTCGTAACGCACGCAGCAGCGGCATGCCCGCATCCAGCATCGTGGCCAATTGCCGCGTGATAGTGGCGAGGTGTTTGGGTTTTACCCGGCGCGAGCCGAAGGAGAGCTTGCGCCATCGCTCCAGACTGGTCGCGGGTTTTGCGGGAGCTGGTCCCGCCTTTCCTTTGACGGTCTTGGTTTCAGTGACTTTGGTGGGAAACCAGCCCATCTCCTTGATGCGGGCTACGGCTTCCAGTGAAGTGGCGGCGTCCAACTGACCCTTGTTCTCCTTGCCCTTGGCGTCCAATGCCACGTAAGCAAAACGACTCATAGACTTACGGTGTTAGTGGTTTACTGACTGTAATGAATAGACAGGGCCCGACGGAAAAGCTCACGCCGTGAAACGCCTGGATGAACTTGAAGCGGGAAAACGGTGAACGCATTTCATCGTAAATCTGACAATCGGTTTGCGCTCCCCTGCTTGCTCGCGCATCTTGCTGCGCATGCCGATATTGATCGCCCACCCCACCCGCATCAAAGCTGCGGGCAACCGCCCCAAGACCATCGAGGAATTTGTCGGGAACGTGAACTCCCAGGAATCCCGTCTGAGCATCGCCCGCATGGTCAGCCTCTCCGGCTGGACGGAACCGGGCCAGACGCCTGAGTTCGATGAATTCACCATCGTGCTCAAAGGCATGCTGCGCGTGTTGCACAACGACGGCTTCATCGATGTGCAAGCCGGACAGGCCATCGCCACGAAGGCTGGGGAGTGGGTGCAATACAGCACGCCCGGGACTGAAGGTGCTGAATATATCGCCGTCTGCCTGCCCGCTTTCTCTCCTGAATCAGTGCATCGCGATCCGCCAGAAACCGCATCCCAGGCCTGATCTCCGGCTGTCGAAAAGAGGCGATGGAAATCGGACCCGGGCCATTCTGCCGCTGGACAGTTATATATTTCTGCGGATAATTGCCGTGTGAACATCGTGCAGATCACACCGGGCGCCGGTGGCATGTATTGCGGAAATTGTTTCCGCGATAATGCCATGGTGGCCGCCTTACGGAAACAGGGGCACGATACCCTGATGATCCCGCTCTACCTCCCCATGACCTTGGAGGAAGAAGATCAGAGCAAAGGCGTCCCTACTTTCTTCAACGGGGTGAACGTGTATCTGGAGCAGCAGTCCTCTTGGTATCGCAGCGCCCCCCAATGGCTGCATCGCCTTATCGCCTCGCCCACTCTCCTGAAATGGGCCTCGGGCAAGGCCGCCAAGACGCAGGCGGGTGATGTGGTGGATATCGCCATCTCGATGTTGCGCGGTGAAGAAGGCCATCAGGCGCGGGAGCTGGAAGACCTGATCGCCTACCTTAAGCCGCAGAAACATCCCGAGGTCATCAGTCTTTCCAACGCGATGCTCATCGGCTTCACGCGCCGTATGAAGCAGGAGTTGAAATCCTCCGTCGTGTGCATGTTGCAGGGCGAAGATTCTTTCATCGATGCCATGCCGGAAGAAGGCCGTCAGGCGATGTGGCAATTGCTCGCCGAACGCGGTCGTGAGGTGGATCTCTTCATCGCACCGAGCCGTTACTTCGGCGAGCGCATGATGGCGAAGATGCAAATCCCGGCCGCGAAGATGAAGGTGATCTACAACGGCATCAATCTCACCGGCTATCCGACGACACCGCCAGCGGTGACGACGAACACCGCACCGGTCATCGGCTTCTTCGCCCGCATGTGCAAGGACAAGGGCCTCGATGCCTTGGTGGACGCTTTCCTTTCGCTCAAGCAACGCAATCGCGTGATCGGCCTGAAGCTGAGAGTCGGGGGCGGCTGTGGTCCTTCGGATGAGCCGTTCGTGGATCAATTGAAAGCGCGTATTCAACGGGCGGGCTTTTCAAACGACGTTGAGTTTCACCCCAATCTGACGCGGGAACAGAAGCTGGAGTTCTTCCGCGGCCTCA
>JAJNBN010000602.1 GCA_021156225.1 Verrucomicrobiota bacterium
GCCTGCAAATCGCTGGCCGCTGGGTGGATGTGCGCGATCCCGAAGTGCTGGCGTCATTGCAAGCGTAAGGTGGTGGGGCCCGTCTGTCCTCAGCGGGCCCTACCAACGCAGGCGCTCGCTCACGCCCTTAACGCTTCCCGCACGACCGAAAGAAACTCGCCCTCCTGCAACGAAACGCGGCTGTCGCTCGTCACCAGATCGCCGAGCAGATCATGCACTTTCAGCCGTTGCACAGGTGTGGTGAACGCCTCCGCCAATTTCACTGCATGTGCCTGCGCCGTCTTGACGGTCAACGCCTGTCGGCTCACCCGCGAGATCGCCGCATCATACTGCGTATCGCGATCATATTCCGTGGCATAGCCCAAGCCGCTCAGCAACCGATGCACCCGCGCATCCTCCGCTGAAGCCAGATGCCCGTCCGCATACATCGCCAGCATGGTGAGATCCAGCAGCGCCTGCTTCTGTGCTTCGGTGAAGTCTTTGATATTCATAGTTCCTCGCTTTTCTTCGCAACACATCATTGATCAACAGCGCCGTCCTGTGAATTACAAATGGAGGCCACAAACGGAACCGCCTTTGAACCGCGGCTGTGTTCCACCGAGGAACCAGCCGCAGCGGATGGAACCCAAGAGTCCGTTTCAAAACATTTGGGTGCGTCCTTTTGCTGTTACCTGCTGCAGTTGGTCTATCGACACAGCCGCGGTCCAAAACCAAAAAAAAGCCCCGGACATCTCTGTCCGGGGCCTTTCGATATTTTATATCAGCGACTGATTAGGAAGCCGCAGCCACTTCTTCGATCTTCGCGTTGAGCTGGAGAAAATCCATCACCTTCGCGCTCAGGATTCGCTCGTGGATCTCCTGGAAGCCGTTGTTCTTCTCCAATTCCTTCACCAGCTTCTCCGGCTTCATCTGGTATTGCTCGGCCATGGCCATGACCTGCTGGGCCACTTCCTGCTGCTCTACCTTGATGCCTTCCTTCTCCGCGATGCGGTGGAAGAGGAACATCGCCTTCACGCGTTCCTTGGCCGTTGTGTTCGCCGAGGCGAAGATCTGGTCCTTATGCGTCTCGATCGTGTCACGATCCACACCGCGGCGCTGGTTCTCATTCACGACGTTGTAGATCAGGTTGCGCGTCTCGCTGTTCACCACCGTCTCCGGCAGTTCATAGGAAACCTTCGCGAACAGCGCCTGCAAGACCTGGCGGCTCAATGATTCGCTCTGCTTCTTGTTCAGCTCGTTCTGCAGGTCGTTCTTCACGCCTTCCTTGAGCTTGTCGAGGTCTTCGGCACCCCAAGACTTGGCGAACTCTTCGTTCACTTCCGGCAGGCCCTTTTCCTTCACCTGATTGATGGTGACTTGATATTCACCCTTCTTGCCCGCGAGCGGCTGTGACACGAAGTCCGCTGGGAAATCCACGGTGACCTTGACGGTCTCGCCCTTCTTGGCGCCCACCAATTGCTCGGTGAAACCCGGGATGAACTGGTCCTTCGCGATGTTCATCCAGAAATTTTCCTGCTTCGTCAGGCCCTTCGCGGTCGGCGCGATTTCCGTCAGCGGCTTGCCTTCGCTCGTGCCCGTGTAGTTCACGACGACGTAGTCGCCCGTCTTCACTTCACGTTCCACATCCGTGTACGTGGCGCGCTGGTCACGCAGCGTATTGATGGCGCGTTCCACATCGGCATCCGTCACCACGGCCTTCTCGCGTTTGATCTCGAGGCCTTTGTATTCCGGCAATTCGAACTCCGGCTCAGTCTCGATCGTGGCAGCGAATTGGAGGGACTGGCCCTTACCGAACTGGATCTCCTCGATGTCGGGATAAACGACCGGCTTGAGCTTCTCCTGCTCGAGCGCCTTGCGGTACGAATCAGGGATGAGCTTCTTCTTCACCTCTTCCTCGATCTTGCCGGCATAGCTCTTCAACACGAGGTCACGCGGGGCCTTGCCCGGGCGGAAGCCAGGGAGCTGCGCAAAGCGCTGAAATTCTTTGGTGGTATTTTCAAAAGCGGCGTCCACCGTCTGCACGTCCACTTCTACGCGCAGCAGTTTCTTGCAAGGTGCCAGAGTCTCAACCGTTACATTCACAACAATGTCCTTTCCGTCGGTAAACAAGGCGATACTCCCGGCCAACATGACCGGTCGCTCAAGCCATAAGGGGGAGCAAAATAGGTGCCTGACCGGTACCCGTCAAGCCCGCTGGCGGGTTAATTTGGGTTGTCCTCCACTTCGTAGCCAACGCGGTTAGGATGCGGAACTCACCGTTTTCCCCCAAGATCAGCTGCCCTCTGATAAATGCGCATCAGACGGACGAGTCTCGCTAACCCGTCCCAAGCTTGCAGTCCCGGCCATTGTGTGGAAGATACTGCCCATGAAAACGTTCGCTCTCGCCCTCACGCTGATGCTCGGCCTGATCCTGGCCACGCCCACCTTTGCCGCCGATAAGCCGAAGGCCGCCAAAAAGCTCCAGCATGTCGTCTGCTTCAAATTCAAGGAAGCCGCCACCAAGACGCAGATTGAGAAGCTGAACAAGGAATTCGCCGCGCTGAAGGACAAAATCCCCGGCATCGCGGGCTATGAAGCGGGCGTGAACAACAGCCCGGAAGGCCTGAACAAAGGTTTCACCCATTGCTACATCATCACGTTCAAGACGGAGAAGGATCGCGAAGCCTATCTGCCGCATCCGGAACACCAGAAGTTCGTGACCATCGTGAAAGAGATCGTGGATGATGTGTTCGTGATCGATTTCTGGACCGAATAATTTGCCCCCATGCACAACGTCCCTGCACCTGCTTTTCCCGCCTTGCGCCCGCGCCGTTTGCGCCAGTCCCCGGCCCTGCGCCGTCTCGTCCGCGAGACACGCCTGAGCGCGGACCAGCTCATCCTGCCGCTTTTCGCCCGTTCGGG
>JAJNBN010000603.1 GCA_021156225.1 Verrucomicrobiota bacterium
GCTCAAGTCAAACGGTTTTACCACATGTATGTAGAACAGGCCCACTAAGTTGCGTGATTTTTCTCAAAATACGTACTTAAGTGTAGCCTATGCTTATTAACCGCGCGAGAGGACAAGTTGCCGGAATTCGTTAAATAGTGGGGCTGAATCGTGCGGCCCCGGTGATGCCTCAGGGTGATATTGCACGCAAAAGACCGGCTTGGTCTTGTGCCGCATGCCTTCCACCGTCTGGTCATTCAGATTGAGACGATTGATCGAAATATCGCTCGGCATGGACTTCGGATCTACCGCAAAACCATGGTTTTGCGACGTGATCTCCACCTTGCCGGTCTCCAGATCCTTCACCGGCTGGTTGCCACCGCGATGGCCAAATTTCAGCTTAAACGTCTTGCCGCCAAAGGCTTGGCCCAAGATTTGGTGCCCCAAACAAATGCCAAACACCGGCAACCCTGACTTCACCAGATCTGACGCCGCCTGCACGGCATATCCCAGCGCGGACGGATCGCCCGGGCCATTCGAGAGGAAAATGCCCGCTGGCTTGTACTTCAGCGCCTCCGCCGCCGTGGTCGTCGCCGGAACCACCTGCACCTTGAACCCGCTCTGGCGGAGCTGGCGCAGGATGTTATACTTCATGCCAAAATCGTATGCCACAATCGGAATGTCGGCCGCCGGCAAGGGATTGCGCATCGTGCGGGGGTTGCCCGTCTCGATGCCGCGCAGGATGCGGAACTCCGCGCTGTCCTGATCATCCTTATCCCACAGGAACGGTTCCTTGTGCGTGACTTCCTTCACGTAATCCACACCCACCAGACCCGGCCAGTTCTTCGCCTTGGAGATCGCTTCCTCCGGCGTCAAACCCTCCGTCGAGATCACGCCATTTAAGGCCCCGCGCACGCGCAACTTCTTAGTTAGCGCCCGCGTATCCACGCCTTGGATGCCTGGGATGCCGTTCTTCTCCAGATATTCGCTGAGCGAAGAATCCGCCCGCCAATTGCTCACGATGGGCGACAGCTCACGGATGACGAAGCCCGCCACATGCGGCTTCCAGGACTCCACATCCTGTGTGTTCACCCCGTAATTGCCGATGAGCGGATAGGTCATCGTCACGATCTGCCCTTTGTAGGAAGGATCGGTCAGAATCTCCTGATAACCGGTCATCGAGGTGTTGAAGCACACCTCACCGCATGAGGTCGCCCGGGCTCCAAAGCCCTGCCCCTCAAACACGCTACCATCTTCTAAGGCGAGAATCGCTTTCATTGACGCAACTACAAATGTTGCGAGATGCTAGGTCGCGAGCGGGAAGGGTCAAGATTTTACCCAAGAAAAAAGCGCGGCCTAGGCAGCGCTTTCTGGAAAACTGATTGAACTGGGAGACTGTTACTTTTTGGACAGCGCTTTGCTTAGCTTGGCCACATACTCCTTCGCCGAACTGCCATCGTAGCCAGAATCCCGGAAAAGCTCCTTCCCCTCGGCATCCACCACAATGATGGTCGGGTAACCATCGATCTTGAACTTCTTCTCCAGTTCCGCGTTAGCTTTCTTCAACTCTTCCGATTGCTTCTTTTCCTGCGGAAAATCCACCTCCACCAGCACCAGCTTTTCTGCGGCAAACTTCGTGAACTCCGCATTGCTCAGCACCGTTTTCTTCAACTGCATGCATGGCGGGCACCAGTCCGATCCCGTGAAATCCATCAAAATGGCCTTTTTCTGTTCCTTGGCCAACGCCTGCGCCTTCGGATAATCCGTCAGCCAGGCATCCTTGCCATCAGCCGCTGCGAGTTGCCCTAAACCCAGCGCCAAAACCACCGCTGCCAATGCGAGAGAAAGTTTCTTCATAATAACCTAATATGTCTCAATTTTTCCCAGCCGCCAACGGTCACCCGTCGCTTGTTCCTTCATTGGACGTCCGCCACCGCCAGTTTATTCCCGCCAAACGATCTTCCCGCCCACGATGGTCATCGCCTGCTTGCCCTTCATCGCCCAGCCGTAGAAAGGATTATTCACCGATTTGCTCTGCGTCATCTCCTTCGTGAACATCCATTCCTTGTCCAGATCGATCACCGTCACATCCGCGTCTGCACCCACCGAGAGCGTGCCCTTCTTGATCCGCAACAACTTCGCCGGAGCCGTTGTGTACTTCACGATCAAGTCGTTGATGGCCAATCGCTTGGCGTGATAAAGCTCCGTCAGGCACAACCCCAGCTCGTTCTCCAAACCCGTGATACCAAACGGCGCGTAATCAAACTCCGTTTCCTTCTCGTAATCCGTATGCGGTGCATGGTCGCTGCCGAGGATCTCGATGGTGCCATCCGAGATGCCTTCCAAGATCGCCTCGCGATCCTTCGCCGTGCGCAAAGGCGGGTTCATCTTGAAATGCGTATCAAACACCGGCCAGCTCGGCATCACCCCTTGCTTCGCCGTGTAGAGATTCTTTCCGTCATCCTTCCAAAACACCTCGCTGCCCGCGATGGATGCATCCGTCAGGATGAAATGATGCGGGCAAGCCTCGCCGATGATCGGCACGCCGCGCTTCTTCGCCTCGCGGATCAGCCGGATGCTCTCCGCCGAGCTCATGTGCTGGCAATGGATCGGCGTTCCCGTCATTTCCGCCAGCACGATATTCCGCGCCACAATCAGTTCCTCACCCGCCGCCGGCCAACCGCGCAAGCCCAGTGCCGTGCTCCAATACCCCTCGTTCATCACGCCATCCGTCACGATTGAATAATCCTGGCAATGATCCAGCAACGGCAGATCGAACATCTTGCAGTATTCCAGCGCGCGCCGCATCACCTCGTTGTTCTGGATGCAATGCCCGTCATCGGTGATCGCCACCACGCCCGCCGCTTTCAAAGCCCCGATGGGCGCCAGCTCCTCACCCGCGATACCCTTCGTGATCGC
>JAJNBN010000604.1 GCA_021156225.1 Verrucomicrobiota bacterium
CGTAAATCCCGTGCCGCAGAAACCCGGTTGCGATAAGCGCCTCCGGATTGTTCGGATACAGCTCATCACCCGCGAGCTGCTCCTTCACGAACAGATTATACGGCTTGTCCGTGTTGAAAGACTTGATGACATAATCCCGATACCGCCAGGAGAGGGGACGGTAGTCATCGATGCGATACCCATCGGAATCCGCATAACGCACCAGATCCAGCCAATACCGCGCCCAACGTTCCCCATAACGCGGACTGCTCAATAAACGATCGATCAACTTCTCATACGCATTGGACGAAGTGTCATGCAGGAAATTATCCACCTCACCCGGCGTCGGCGGCAGGCCTGTCAGATCAAACGTCACGCGCCGGATCAAAGCCCCACGTTCCGCTTCACCCGCCGGCTTCAATCCTTCTTTTTCCAGGCGTGCAAAAATGAACCGGTCCAACTCGTTTTTCGACCAGCCACCATCCTTCACTGTCGGAACCGGCGGTTGCTTCAACGGTTGAAAGGACCACCATTGCCGGTCTTCATCCGTGATCTTGCCGCGCGGCTTGATCTTGGAGAGGTCAGCTCCGGGCCAAGGCGCACCTTCGCGAACCCATTCGACGAGGTAACTGATCTCCTCATCGCTGAGCTTGGGTTTCTTGGACGGCATCTTGAGATGGTCATCCGTATGTTTGATCGCCTTGATGATAAGGCTTTCGTCCGGCTTGCCCAATACGATTGCCGGCCCACTGTTTCCCCCCGTGATAAATCCGCCCAACGTGTCCAGCACCAAGCCGCCCTTCATCTTATGACCCGCATGGCTGTGGCACTCAAAGCACTTCCCTTGCAGCACCGGCAATACCTTGTCCTCGAACAAAGCCTTTTGCGCGGCCGACAACGTAGCTGCCGGTGCGTAATTGATGCCGAAGAGGGAAATCAGTCCTGCACCCAGACAAAGGCGAACCGCTGCCGTCCAAGAGAGGCGACGGCCATTCTGCTGCTGCTTCACATTCTTCTCGCTCATAAAGGCGCTGTTACTGGGTCTAGGTGGCACAATATAGGTCATTTGACGCCCCTCGTCAGCACCTTTAATCGATAAGTTTTGGCACTCTTCCACCGGTTTTTGGTTTTGGTTCGATGACATCCTAGCGGATCCTCAACGTCGGTGGTTTAGCATGTGGATGTTCCTTGGAGGCAAATGCATGCGCCATTCCTTGATGTTCCGTTTCTGCGGTTTCCCGGATGATGATGAAGCTGACCAGTCCGTTCGTGTCCTGCCGGATGAAATCCCCCAATTCCTTGGATTCGATGGTGATGACTTCGGTGGAGCTGCCCCGGGGAATGGTGAACTCGGCGAGCTTGTTCACCTTGTTTGGCAGCAGGCCTGCGTCATTGCTGGCCGGGGCATTGAACCAGGAAATGCTGCCTTCCTTCCAATGATCAAGGGATTGGTCCGTGATGCCGTAAACAGCAAAGGTACAGTCCGGGACCAGCGACGCGAAACCGAATCCGCTCGGTTCCGGTTGGAGGAGCAACTGCGCCTCGGAGATGTTCGCCGGACTGACGTGAAATTCTTCCGAGATGTCTACGTAAGTTAGCTGGGAGATGTCGAAAGTGAGAAAGATGCGGCGTTCGTTGCTCTTGGCGATCTCGAATTCCGTGTGCTTGGCCATCAACAGCGAGTGCAGCCCGGTAGCTTCACGTTTGCCCCGTTGCACATAGGCGTCCTTGCCGCGACGAAAGGACGTAGGGATTGAAAGCCACCGTTCCGGATCGTAGATATGTTCCATCCGTACCGGTTCCGGTGTGACGGCAGCTTGGGCCACGTTGTCCATGCCTACGATGAACGCCTTGCCTTTATCCAGCAGGTGTTCTGTCACATCGTTCAGTTTGTTCACTGCCACCGCCCCATCAAAAACATAGACGTGTGTCGTACGTAGTGAGCCGACCGTGACCCCGAAACGGCTGCCTTTATCGACTGCTTTCAATTCCGGTGTATAAACCGTGAACCCCCGTGCCGAGGCCGGTATGTCAGCCACCAAGGAGCCCTCTTGCACCTGGCAACGCATGGGATCAACCAGTTTTATCGTCGTTGGTGCTTCCAGGAATAACGTGGCTCCATTCTCGAATTTCAAAGTCGCCATGCCTTCCAGCAAAACGAGCGTGCCTGCAAGCAGTTTTGCATTTTCTACGGTGGGCAGATCGGATGGTCCCCATTTGCAGTTCTCAGCCTGGACCAATGTCGCCAGCGGTTTTTCCGCCAATCCTTCCGCCTTGCGCCCCGGAACCAGCAGGAGGCTGAGCGCGAGGGTGATGCAGGCCGCGGCGACGGCTGACCAGATGGCGGCTGAAGATCCGCGCGGTGGTGCGGACAGGGGGATGATATCCTCTTCCTTCAGCTTCCCGATAGTATCCCGTTCCGCTTGCAGCGTGGAGTGCAGCCAGAGCTGGTCCACATACTTGGCCCGCAGCTCCGGGTTTTGGATGACGTCTTTCTTGAACGCCTCCCATTCTGCCGGAGAGAGCATCTGCTCGATGGCGCGATCAATGCGGTCGTCTGGTGGTTGATTCTGGCTCATAGGGCACGCGGCAAATTCAGTCGTCTTTCTACACAATCATTCAACGCCTTGCGGATACGGCTCAACAAGCGGTAAACGGCCCCAGACGACTGGCCGGTAGTCGAAGCGATCTCTTCGATGTCACGGTCTTCGTAATATCGCAGGATGATGGCCTTACGATGTACCTCAGGCAGTTTGCGCAGGCAATCCTGCAATGCCTCCGCCTTGGACTCGAGCTGGTCGGCATTGCGATCGATCTCCGCCGCCACTGCTTCGATGAATTCATCATCGATCACCGAGGTGGGATGGCGCGTTTTGGAACGCCGATAATTAAGGATGTGAAATGTGGCGATTTTGCGGG
>JAJNBN010000605.1 GCA_021156225.1 Verrucomicrobiota bacterium
GTCATAAAATCCTACGCCAACCGACGTCCCGTTCACCGCTCCGGCTTACGGACCCTGATCCATACGCCCGACACACTCACATATCCTACAAGATCTGGTGGGGCATCGCTGCCGCGATGCCCTGACTTTTCCGTCAAGGCACCGTGATCGGCTCTCACCCACTCACATCTTCATAATGGCTCCATAAGGACTGCCATCTCCCCGCCAACGCGGGCACACAACCACACGACAAAACGTATCGCCATGCTTGATGACTTTGGGATTTTTCGGAAGCTGCCTACCGCTCCGATTGAGCGCCAACCTCCGTTTACCCGTCCTTTACCGACAACGAGTTGTCAGCACGAAAAAGACTACCAAATCCCCGTCAATTTCCAAACAAAAAACCACCGAAAACCAGCTCCCAAACGCAACAAATTGCGATAGAAGAAATTACAACCGAAGATTTCGCGATGCACAAGGATCGCGCCCCGTGCCGCTAGGTCGGGGTTCAGCGGAGCGTGGGCGCCTCGCCCCACAGCAACTCTCCTAAGCAACGCCAGCTCCCAAAATTACTGAAGCCTTTGAGCGCACATTCCCATCGCAAAACTGTGCCTCTAGAAATGTTACCTCCCCAGAAACCCCCTAGACATACCCCCAACCTCCGCTAAATTAACTTCATAAAGGTGAAAACGTTCCCAACCAATCAGCCCTTGGCTCCCTGAACGAACCATCACCCCTATGACCACCACCCAGCTAGTCGGAAGACCGCCCTTCGGCGCCTTCGCCATCGCGACTGCCCTCCCCGGCCTGCTCTTCATCTTTCGCACCACCGCTGCCGTCGTCTTGCTCCTCTTCATTCTGCTCTACGTTTTCTTCCCGCTCCACCGCAGCACCCGCACCTTGGAGCTGACCTATGTTGTCTTTCTGGCCGCGATCATCATCCCCGTAGATGTCTACATCCACGGCTTCAATGGCCCGCTCTACGGCAGCCAGCACAGCGGCCCCCGCCTCGTCAAAGTAGTTCACGGCCTGCCGCGGATTCAGCACTGCCTCGACCGCTATGGCGAATTCGTCGCCGATGGCTGCCTCATCGGCCTGCACGATCCCCAGTGGAGGTTGGTATGGGACTGAGAAAACTGCGCTACCTCCTCGCTGAAGGCCGTCATATCCAGGCCTACTTCATCCTGCCCATCGCCTTCGGCCTCTGGTTCGCCTATACGGTCTGCCAGCCCAACTCCGCCATGCTCCAAGACTGGACTCACCTCCTGCTCTTCCTCTTTGTGCTCGTCCTGACACCCGTGGTGCTCCTTCTCGTTGCCATGATCTACGCCTGGTTCGTGCTGTGGCCCATTAACTATCTCGCCTCCCGCTGGAACGGCGCCCCCTTCCACCCCGGCGATCGCGTCCGCATACTCTCCCGCCCCCATCGCGACCGCCTCGTGGAAGTCCTGGAAGTGATCAAAGACCGCAACGAAGTGCGCGTCCTCCTGGACGAACAAAAAGGCACCAAGGAAGTATTATTATTTATCGAAGTGTGCCGAGTCCGACCGATCTGATTTTCACACGAAGCTTATCACCGCGACAAAGTCGCAATCCGCCGTCAGGGCCAAAGGCCCGCCCAGTTACAGCGTACCGAGCCGACGAAGCACGCCGCCCGTGCTGCCGGCATCTTGCCGGCAGTCCGCGACGCCCGCCGAAACCCACCACCTCTCCCACACCCTTATAAATCCGGTCGAACATCCCCTTGCCCCTCCCCACCAAACGGGCGATAGTAAAACCAAGGACACCACTCGCCACCCCATGAACAAACCCCGCGCCCTCAAGCTCGCCTGCGGAATCGTCGCCGCCCTCGTTGCCGTGGGCGCACTCATGGGCGTCACCGTCAGCACCCGCGCGATTGAGACCTGCACCCTCTGCCGCGCTGAGCGCACCGAACGCACCTTCCTCGGTTACTCCTGGCAAACCCACCGCGACACCGAATTCACCACTTGGCATCAGGCACATCGTCCCGCCCATCAGCATGAATGGGGACGCCTCACCTGCACCCGCGGCTTTTCCATCTTCGGCAACACCACCTTGTTCGCCTGCGGCCCGCGCCACCCGGTCTGCGATATTCCCCCGGACAAACTCCGCCAGTTCGCCGAACAAGCCGACACCAACACCCTCACCATTTACTTCACCGGCATCACCTCCACCAATCGCGACACCCAGCGCCAAGCTGTGCAGATGGCCTGGGACAAACTGCTCGAAACCAAATGAAGAAGACGCCCTCTTCCATTCTGCTTCTCTTGCTCTGCCTCGCTGTCACCGCCTGCGCCCATCGCGACGTGACACCCACACCACTCAACGCCAACAGCGCTCCCTCCGCAAACACCCAACCCCACGCCATCGCCGTCGGCCTGAGCTATGACGAAACCCTATCGCTCATCAAAAAACACAGCGGCACCGACATCACCTCCGGCCTGGCCCTGATGCCCTTGGGCCCCAAGCCGACGCTGACCGCCACGTATTGGCAATTTCTGGATTATGACGCCATCCTCGGCGTGATCGCCCAAGAGGGAAAAATCACCGGCCTCACCTATTGGACCAAAGCAGATTTCAGTCACAGCAAAGCTCACCGCGCCAAAACCGAACAGAACATCACCTCCCTGAAGTTCAACCCCGCTACGAAAGAAGTCTCCATCGATAAAACCATCGTGCCGCCTGTGCCACCTCTAACCTACAAGCGGATCACCAACCGAACAAACATCACCACCATCACTACTCCCACTGCCTATACCACCACCAATACCATCTCCCCCGAATTTCTTGCCCAACAGGAGAAGACAATTGAGAACATGCTGGCAGAAACCAGACGCAACTTCGAACTGGCAAACCA
>JAJNBN010000606.1 GCA_021156225.1 Verrucomicrobiota bacterium
CAAGCGCAGCGTTTCGATGCGTCGCCCACGCTTCCCGATGAGCAGCAGCTCGCGGCGATGAAAAAGAAGATGAAAGGGTTCGATCGGGCGATTTTCTGGCGGGATGGCCGGGAAACTCTCGCCGGGATTTTTCTCATCATCTGGTTTGGTCGCGCATTTTTTACCGTGTCCGAACCCATCGCGAAGGTCGGTGCTCTCATCATCGTTTTGGCCAGCGTTTTTGTTTGCTGGTATCCCATCCGCCAGAAACGTCGTGTTGCCCCGGCCGCGCCTGATGCCTCCCTGACCGAGGCGCTGCAATGCGAATTGGAAAAAGTAAAAGTCCAGATCCGCCTGCTGCGCTCCGTTCTGTGGTGGTATCTGATGCCCTTGGGCCTTGGCGTGCTGGTTTTTGTTTTTGGCCTCGAACGCTCACTGCCCAAGAACCTTGGTTTCGCGGCTTTTGTGACGGTGTTGTACGCTTTCATTTATTGGCTAAATCAATGGTCGGTCAGAAAGTATCTCGTGCCGCTCAAGCAGGAGATCGAAGCTTCCCTCCATTTCGATGGTTCCAAGGCTCCGCTGGAGCTCGACAAGAAAAACCTGCTGGCCAAGACACTGTTCCTCGTGATCGTGCTCGCCTCGCTCGGGACGATTGCCTTCATCCGCGACCATCAGCCGGTGACCAAGTATGGTGGCTATGCCAAGGTCGCCCCGTACACCGGCGTCCGCTGGGAGAACGACCGGCCCATCGTCCAGGTGCAAGGCCGTTGGTCTCCGCTCGTATCGATCGATGGCATCCCGGCCAAGGGCATCATGGAGTTTGCCCGGTTGCAGTTCGGCGATCTCGCCCGCAAGCGGTTCGCGGAAGACCTCGTGGAACTTTTATCGACCATGGGCCACAACCCGGAATGGACCGTGACGCTGGGCTTGGAAAGGGAGAACGGTCAGGTCGAGGAGGTGCGGGTGAAGATGACCGAGCACAATCGCAAACTCGTGCGAGATGCCGCATCTCCATAAAAGTGTAGCCGTTGTACATGAGGAGCTAGCGCACAAATCCCCGCAAAGCGCATAGCAGATTCGTGATTGGTATGAGGTAGAAACTGAGTAGCGCCAGTTCCATCAAGGGACTGACGTTGCCAGTCAGTGCGGCGGATGCGGAAGCAGACCCAGAACTGGCCGACTGCCAGCGCCAAGCCCCACTCAAGACCGAGGAATCTGCTGCCTAACGCAGGTGCGAGAGCGACTCGCTATGAATGCCAGACACACGATGGGATAAAGCAAGGCAACCTGTAGGACCGCTGTGCGGGTGGCCTTTTTGAGTTCCTGTTCCGTCATGGCTTCAATTCTGGGCGTCACAGCCTCGTTCATTCACCCCCCCCCCTTTTGTGGTGATGTTCCGTGCTCCGGCCGAACAGAAAGGGGCCACGAATGCCCCGATCACCCAAGGCACGATTGTCGCCCGTATCATAGGTCCCAGTGCCCCGACTGCTCAGACAGCGCTTCCTGCCAAACCCGGTCACATCAAGAACTTTTGGGTCACTCTTCACGTGGTGGATACCAAAGATTTTTTCGCGAGCGAACTGAAAGGCAAAACCATCCGGCTGCCTTCCTGCGCCTTCGACAGCAAACTGCTCGGGCAAATTCTGTCCTTACGCGTCTCCCATAGTCCCGGTCGGTACGAAGGATCGGACTATTGGCTGATGTGTACCAGTGTGGCGGCGGCTCATTTGGCCGCCAGCTTACCTTCATCAAAGTGATGACCAGAGCTTAGACCATGTAACTTTGGCATCCAACAAACTCATGCGTGCGCTTCTTTGGCTCCTTTGTCTGGCCTTCGCAATAGAATGCGTCACCACGGCCATGCTCGCTTCGTTTGTCATGACCTCTCTGGATGGTCAGGGTTCGGCGGCCCCCGGGTTCACCGGTTTGTTCTTCCGTTCACCAAAAGTCTGGCTGGTGGTTCCGCTGCCCTGGATCATAGCCACCATCTGGCTAACGCGTCGTCCCGTTCCTCCATCGCTGCCTGTCTTCCTATGTATTGGCACCTTGGCCGTTGCAGCCGCTGTAGTTCTGGGGATCATGGTTATTGCCAGTGTCCTTCCGATGCTGCCCCTTAAATGAACATCCCTAGTTTATAGAGTAGTCCATGCCCCTCACCACCCACATCAATCACCTCCGCGCCTGGCTCGGTGGCATTGCCATTAGTCTGGGTGTGTTTGGTCTGCTCCTCTTCTCCGTGGTGTATCTGCTCTTGAAGCCGATGGCCCGTTTTGAATTTCCCGGCTCCACCGTGCGGCCCACTCAGGCCCAGCAGGATGCCCGCGCTGCCCGTGTCTTTTGGAGTGGTGTAGTGCCGCTCTTCCTCGGTTCAGTGGGCCTGATTGCCTTCGGTGTGTACGAAATGAAGCGCGAGAAACTCCCCCGCGACTGAAGCCCCCATTCCTCATTCTCAACGCTCCCCTTTAATCTTTACCATTGAGATTTCTTTTGAGCTTTGAGTTTTGAACTTTGAGCTTATCCCCTCGGCCCCTCTCGATGTTCGGAGTTCGATGTATTGGCCAGCCGGTGCAACCGGTGTTCGATGTTTCCCCGTCCTCTTAGAGCTGCACCGTCATCCCATCCGTCGCAAACACAAACGGTATCTCCCCCAAGTACCGGCTCGCCAGCTTGCGCATCGCTTCCGGTTCTTCGCGATATTGCCGCGCCATGTGGATGAACACAATCCGCCCGATGTCCCGCCCTTTCAGATAGCGGAACAGGTCCTTCGGTTCGAAATGCGCCAGCTCACAAACCAGCAAGTCCAGCGGCTTTTCCAACAACGGCGCCAGGTCTTGCGGCGCGCCGAGGTCCGCACTGTGGGCGATGCGCAGCTTTGCCGTCTCAAACAGAAAACTGTAAGCGGAGAAATCCAACGTGTATTTCCGTTGAAAGGATTGGCGCAGGCTTTCCAGATGCGTGGTGGGGAAAGGCGTCACTTTCACATCCTTCACCTTGAAAGATTTGCCCGCGTGCAAGGGGGTATACTTCGGCGTGAACGCCAGCAGTTCCTCGAAGATCATCGCTGCATTCAACATGTCCCGCATCGGCTTGATGCCATCCTCGGGCAGATGGATGGGCAGATCCTTCTGGCGCTTTTCCAGCCACAAGCCCTGCATGAACATGAAGAACCCGCCGATATGATCACTGTGCAGATGGGAGAGCAGCAGGGCATCAAAGGAATCGTAGCTCAGCCCGGATTCCTTGTAGGCACGGCTCACAGATTCCCCGCAATCCACGATGAGCGAGGTCTTGCCGAAACGGAAATGGAATGACGAGTGATTCCGGTCGGCACAAGGCCAGCCATCACCCGTCCCGAAGCATGTTAGTTCAAAAGGACTCATCCAAGACCGTCCGACGGCCTCTAACTAGTCGTAATTTGCTTTCCAAGGCAAGCCCGGGGATAAACCCCCTCAGTAGCGTAACTACTGCTATTTACACCTCACCTTTCCCATGATATTGGCCCGCCGGTGCAACCGGCACTGTTCCTTTGTGCAAATCTGTGCTCTACTGCGTCAGATTCTACGTATGAAACAGCATCGGCATTGGCTTACAGGAGTATTGGCTTTGGTTATGACGATCAACGTGGCGAACGCCGTCAACGAGGCCACCTTCATTTCCCAACCCCGCCAGCTCACCATCGAGGGCCGCCGCAGCGGCGAGGGCTATTTCTCGCCCGATGGCAAATCCCTCATCTTCCAGAGCGAGCGCGATGCGGGAAACCCCTTTTATCAGATATTCACCCTCGATCTGGAGAGCGGCGACACCCGCCGAATCTCACCCGGCATGGGCAAGACCACCTGTGCCTTTTACCGTCCGAACCATGATGAAGTGCTCTTCGCCTCCACCCATCTCGATGCCGAAGCCAAGGCCAAGCAGAAGGTGGAAAACGACTTCCGTGCCTCCGGCAAATCCCGCCGTTATGCTTGGGACTACGATGAGACTTTCGACATCTTTTCCGCCCAGCGCGATGGCTCCAATGTCAAACGCCTGACCGGTGCCGATGG
>JAJNBN010000058.1 GCA_021156225.1 Verrucomicrobiota bacterium
CGTTCCAATCCGTTCACCCTAAATTTCACTTTTGTCATGCCCACAACCTGCCACATCTTCCTGCACTTCGTTATCCTTAGCCCCGCTATTCCCCGCTATTCCCGAACAAAATCGCTTCTTCATGGCTTCATCCTGCCATCCTTAGCGGATAACCGTTAGCCTTCGGTGAGCCCGGTGAGCTCCATGGAGACAAAATTCCTCTTTTTTCTGATTGCGCGATTTTGGTGAATCTCCCGGTCTTGCCGCACACCACGGAGGCACGGCTCTTCCGCTCTCCAATGGAAAGCTGCTCACTAACCCGACCTCCAGCGAGTAACGCTCAACTCACGGCACAGCAAACAACGCGAACTGCTCCACATGATTGATCGTATCGAACGGCCGAAAGACCACCGGCGTCGAGTCACTCCACTTATCACCTAATACCCTTGAACGCAGCGCCAACGTCTGTCCGTCTGGCTTCGTGACCTCCACCACCGCGCTGTAATCCCCCAGCGGAATGTCCCGGAAATAGAAATAGTAACCGATCATGCTCTCCTCTTGGACCGGCAGCGTGCGCACAATGATTTGTGACGGAGAACCGTCCAGCAGAGTTCCCGTTGGCGTGAACGTCACCTTGACCACCGAACCTTTCATCACCTTCATCTCCGGCTTTGCCCCCACCCGATGATCCAGATCCAGGCAAACAGTCCCGCCGTAAAAAGCATTGTACCCCGGGTCGCTTCGTTCATTGCGATACGAATCTTTCGGCGGGGTGTTCTTCTCAAAACCCCGCTTGGGTCCTTGCACCTTCAGCACGAAATCCCGCACCACACCTTTTTCCACCTGTCCCCGGAAACTCGTCTCCCCCGAACCATCCAGCAAGCCGTCCAACGGATGCATGGCGATCCGATACTTCCGGTCCTTATAGGGAAACACGGCATCCGCTCGCAGCACAGTCACCATCGCCTCCTTCAAGACTTTCTTCCGGTCAAACGCACTCGTCGGCACGATCTCAAATTTTCCATCCTTACCATCCGCCTGCCCTAGGCTGGGCATCGACCCCGAAGGCCCCAGATGAATCTCTCCCGCCCAACCCAGCGCATTGACCTTGAACTCCGGCATCGGCCGCCCATCCATATAGACTGCCCGTCCGCTGATCAGTCCGGACTTCGCCTTCATCTGCGGCAACACCGGCATCTGCTGCGGTCGCGGCGTCAAGACTCCCGCCGGTGCCGCGACCACCACCTTCGCTGGCGGCGTAGCCACCACCACCGCCGGCTTCCCTCCGCGATCCTTCTCCCGGCCCGCCGTGAACTCCTCAAACACCACTCGTCCATCCCCGTTCGCATCATACTTGCTCACTGCGGGCGTGATCTCCGTCCCGCTCAGATACCCGTTCTTGCTCACATCAAACGCCGCGAACAGCTCCGCATCCACCGTCTTCGCATCCAAGTCCGCAGCCTTCAGGCTGATGGCCGCCGCGCAAGCCATTACCATGATTACCAAGCGCATCTTGAACGATGCGGAGAAATCCCGCCGTGAAAATATAGCCTTCATTTGTATAGCGCCTCAAGTTCCGGGCCGAATGCCGAAATCTTGCAGGCGTCTCACTACACTCTCCTCAGCTCTCAATGGCGATATATAAATCCAAAAAACGCGGACTGTTCCATTGGGCTGGAGCCGAATTTCATGATTCCCCATTGCATATGACACCATCCATCTCACTCACGCCTTGCCCGATGGCCTCCTATCCCTTTCAATGCCCCCATGTCATACGCGCGCCAAGCCCTCCTCGCCCTGATAACCCTCGCGCTCTCCTTCACCGCCCGCGCCGCAGACCATCCCGATCAAGCCGCCGCGAAAACCCTCCTCACCGCCGCCACTTCATCCACCAACGCCTACGCCCGCTTGGCGTATATGTGCGACACCTTCGGCCCCCGCTTCAGCGGCTCCACCAATCTCGAATCCTCCATCGATTGGATTCTCACCGAAATGAAACGTGACGGCTTCACCAACGTCCGTGGCGAACCCGTCGTCATCCCGCGCTGGATCCGTGGCCAGGAATCTTTGGAACTCGTCGGACCGCGTCGTCAATCCCTGCCCATGCTCGGCCTCGGCGGCAGCATCGCCACCAAGAAAGAAGGCATCACCGGTCCCGTATTCGTTGTAAGAAGTTTTGAAGAACTCGCCCAGCGCCGGGTCGAAGCCATCGGCAAGATCGTCGTCTTCAATGTCCCTTACGATGACTATCATAAGACCGTCGCCGTTCGCACCCGTGGTGCCATCGAAGCCGGTCGCGCCGGAGCTGTCGCCAGTCTCGTCCGCTCCATCACGCCTATCTCCCTCCAGACCCCGCACACCGGCAACATGGCCTATGACGATGCCGTTCCCAAGATTCCCCACGCCGCCATCACTATCGAAGACGCCGAGATGCTCCAGCGCCTGCAAGATCGCGGCGAGAAACCCGTCGTGCGTCTGAAGATGGAAGCCACCACTTTGCCTGATGGCCTCTCCCGCAATGTCGTCGCCGAAATCCGCGGGAGCGAGAAGCCCCATGAGATCGTCCTCGTGAGCGGCCATATCGATTCCTGGGACATCGGCCAAGGCGCGCAAGACGATGGCGGCGGTTGCATCGCCGCGTGGGAATCCGCCCGTCTCATCATGGCCTCCGGCCTCAAACCCCGCCGCACCATCCGCGTCGTGTTCTGGACAAATGAAGAAAACGGCGTTCGCGGGGCGAAGTCCTACGCCAATACCCACTCCAACTCCCTCGCCAAACATGTCGCCGCCATCGAAAGCGACAGCGGCATCTACCAACCCCTCGGCTTCGGCCTCACCGGCAGTGAGAAAGCCATGACCATCTTGAAAAGCTTCACCCCTTTGCTCGAACCCGTCGGGGCGACGCAGATGGAATTCGGATGCCGCGGCACCGATGTCCTCCAACTCCTCGTCGGCGGCGTCCCCGCCATGCACCTTGAGGTCGATCGCAAACCCTATTTCAACTACCACCACACCGCCGCCGACACCGTGGACAAAGTCTCCCCAATAGACCTCAACTCCTGCACCGCCGCCCTCGCCATCATGGTCTGGTCCCTGGCCAATTCCGCCGAACCTCTGCCACGCTAAATGCTTCCTTCGTAATCGTCCTCGTTCTCGCCCCCCCAAAAAAAGCATCACCGGGTTAACGCTGCGCACCGACCGCTTATCCCTATGGGCAGGCCGAGCTTTGACGGAGAGGGACCGAGGGTAAGGAGTGAGAATAAAAGAAAAAATTCGAGAATCACAGACCATCCAACTCCTGTTAGACGTCCCCAGCCTCCCTTTCGTTCATCGAAAAATTCTTTATTTTCCATCCCGCAACTTTCGCCCCTTTCCGGCGTCTTATCTTGCAGAGTGGGCGAATACCCGCGCTGGGGCGAACGTCCTTTTTGCTGACATAGTCGAACACACTCTTTACAGTGCGAACAGGTACAACCATGGGCGAGCGCGATGAGCCAAAAGCACCAGAGTCCACTCCGGCTCCGGCAGGCGGCGCATCCCCGAATACTCCGCCCCGCACACCGCACCCCACCATCCAGCTCGATCTGGGCAAAATGCGCGAACTCGTCGCCGAAGCGGGGTTGAAAAGCAATCAAGTCCGCCGCTTTGGTGATTACGAACTCCTCGAAGGCATCGCCCAAGGCGGCATGGGCGCCATCTACAAGGCCCGCCAGCTCAAGCTCAACCGCACCGTCGCCCTGAAGACCATCCTTTCCGGCATGCTCGCCGGTGAGGACCAGATGAAGCGCTTCCGGGCAGAAGCGGAAGCCGTTGCGAATCTCGACCACCCGAACATCGTCCCCATTTACGAGGTCGGGGAGCACGAAGGCCAGTTGTTCTTCAGTATGCGCTTCATCGAGGGCGGCAGCCTTGATGACCAGATGAAGCGCTTCGTGGCTGATCCGCAAGCTTCCGCCATCTTGATGGCAAAGGTCGCCCGCGCTGTTCACTTCGCCCATCAACACGGCATCCTCCATCGCGACCTCAAGCCGGACAACATTCTCCTCGATAACCAGGGCGAACCGCATATCACCGACTTCGGTCTCGCCAAGCGCGTCGATGCCGGTGAGAACCTCACTGTCACCGGCGAGATCATCGGCACCCCGAACTACATGTCCCCCGAGCAGGCGGAGGGCAAGGGCTTCAAGCTCACCACCGCCGTGGATGTCTATGGCCTCGGCGCCGTGCTCTATCAATTGCTTACCGGCCACCCGCCCTTCCGTGCCGAATCACCGTTGGAAACCTTGCGCCTAGTCATCGACCGCGAGCCCCAACGTCCCTCCGCCATCAATCGCCGCGTCGATCGCGATCTCGAGACCATTTGCCTCAAGTGCATGGAGAAGGATCCGCAACGCCGCTACGGTTCCGCCGAGGCTGTTGCCGAGGACATCGAACGCTGGCTGCGCAAAGAACCGATTCGCGCCCGTCCCGCCGGTTACTTTTATCGCGCGGGCAAATGGGCGGCGCGCCGCCCTGCCGTCGCTTTGCTCGCCGTCACCACCTTTGCCGGCCTGTGCACTCTGTTCGGCGTCATCCTTGTCAACGAGCAACGCTTGCAAAAGGAACGTGACATCGCGCTCGGTCTGGAGAAAACCGCGACCCAGGAACGTCTCAAAGCCGAGGCGCTCGCCGAGCAAAGCCGCCAACGTCTCGTCCGCCTGAACATCGGCGACGGCCTCCGCCTGATGGATGAAGGCGATGCCTCCGCCGCCCTGCTCAGTTTCGTGGACGCTCTCCGCCTCGATGAAGGCAACAAGGAGAATGCTGAGATTCAACGCACGCGCATCGCCTCCGCCTTGCGGCAAGCTCCGCGCCTCATCCAGTTTTGGACGGAAGACCAGCCCATCGTCGCCTCCGCTGCGAGCGTGAACGGACGGTTCCTCGTCACCTTCGCCGGCAAGCGCGCCCGCCTCTGGGATGTCTCCACCGGCGTCGCCCTCGGCCAACCCGTCCCCTTACCTGATAATGTCCGTTCCGCCGCCGTCAGCCCGGATGGCCAGCAACTGCTCCTGCTCAATGACAATCGCACCGCGCTGCTCTGGAATTGGCGCAAGGACAAATCCCACCCCATCAAGCTCGCGCACGATTTCCCGGTGAACGTCGCCACCTTCAGTGCCGATGGTAAACTCGTGGCCATCGCCGGTGGACAGAATCAAAACGGCACCGCTCGTGTCTGGAGCACTGCCAATGGCGAACCCGTCACCAAATCGATCCGCATTCCCGATGACGTGGATGCCATCACCTTCAGTGCCGACGGAACTAAACTCGCCGTCGCCTCCCGCGATCGCACCGCCACCGTTTGGAATACCCAGACCGGTCAAGCCATCGGCAAGCCATTGCGCCACGGCGGCATCGTCCGGCATGTCTCGTTCAGTCCGGATGGTTTGCGACTTGTCACCGCCAGTGAAGACCGTACCGCGCGTGTCTGGAACGTGATGACCGGCGAACCTATCACGCCGCCCCTGCAGCACAACGACATCGTGACCTACGCCGAGTTTAGCCCGGATGGCACACGCGTCGCCACCGCGAACAAAGACAACACCGGCCGTGTCTGGGATGCCAATACCGGTGAACCCGTCACGCCTCCGCTCGCGCACAGCACTCGCGTAGCCCGTGTCCGCTTTTCCCCCGATGGCCGCCGCGTACTGACCGTAGCGGAAAAATCCGCCCGCGTCTGGGATGCCACCAGTGGCAAACCCATCACGCCCCCTCTCGCACACAACGCCGAAATCCTTCACGCCCTGTTCAATCCTGATGGCCGGAGCATCATGATCGCCAGCAAGGACCGCACGATCCGCGTCTGGGACACACCCGCTGCCCAGCAAAACTCGCGCGAATTGGCCATCAAAGGTGAACTGCGCCAGACGATCTTCTCGAAAGACAATCGCCTGATGCTCGCTGTGACGGATAACACCTTGCGCGTCTGGGACGTCACCACCGGCGAACCCGCCTCTCAAGTGTTCAACTCCAGCGGTGAGATTCTCGCCGCACGCTTCGTAAATAACGACAGCGCCATCAATGCCATCAGCAGCGACCAGACCGTGCGTTCTTGGGAGATCAAGACCGGCATGGAGAAACGCAATTTGCGCATGCCTTTCTCCATCAGCTTCGCCGCGTTCAGCCCGGATAACAAAATCCTCTTCACTGCGGACATGGATCGCAAAGGCCAGTTGCGCTCCATCCCCACGGTCGAACCCACGCAACCACCCGGCGGTCCCGGCAATTTCAAAGGCAAACGTCGCGAAGGCACCAACGCCCCGCCCTTCACAGGCAAAGCTCCCATGGAAGGCCCGTCGCCTGCCGGCGATCGCAGCGGCCTGCGTCCTGGCAACGACAATGCAAAATCTATCGAGCACAAGAGCCGCATCGCCTACGCTCAATTCAGCGCCGACAGCACGAAGGTCGTGACTGCCAGTTGGGATAGCACCGCCCGGGTCTGGGATGCCACCACCGGCAAAGCCATCACACCGCCGCTGGAACACAGCGATCGCGTCGTCCTCGCCTCCTTCAGCCCGGATGGCACTAAGGTCGTTACCGCGAGCTGGGACAACACCGCGCGTATCTGGGATGCCTCGACTGGCAAGCCGCTCTCGCCGCCGCTCGAACACACGGCCGAACTGACACTTGCTTCTTTCAGCCCGGATGGCCGCTTCGTCGTGACCGCCAGTGCAGATAACACCGCCCGCATCTGGAACGCCGCCACTGGTGAAGCCGTCACGCCTTTCCTGCAACACAACGGCTGGGTCGTCGCCGCCACGTTCAGCCCGGACAGCACGCGCGTCGTGACCGCCAGTTGGGATAACACCGCCCGCATCTGGGATACCTACACCGGCGCACCTGTCACCCCGCCGCTCCTGCATCGCGACCGCGTGGACCACGCCTCCTTCACCCAGGATGGCCGCATCCTCTTCACCGCCAGTGCGGATGGCACCACGCGCCTCTGGGATTTCACACCCGATGCCCGCCCCATCGATGACATCGCACCCCTCGCCCAGCTCCTCTCCGGCCGCCGTCTGGATAACACCGGCAGCCTCGTCCCCGTCTCCGCCACGCGTCTCGCAGAAAACTGGGACACCCTGCGCCAAAAATACCCGCAGCAATTCTCCATCAATCAGGATGAGATCGTCGCCTGGCACAGCGAAGAAGCCGAAGTCTGCGAGCAAACCCAATCCTGGTTCGCCGCTCTCTTCCATCTGAACTGGCTTGTGGATGAGAAACCCAACGACAGCGCCCTAAAGAAACGCCGCGACACCGCCCAAACCAAACTCCGCGAAGCCAGCGCTTCCTCTTCCAGTCCGTAGCAGTCCGCATGCGGGATGAGGAGGCGGTCCCCAAACCTCCGACGGCACTCGCCAACCAACCCAACCAGTAGACGGGCCTGTCGAGCCCTTGCCAAACCACTCACAAGAGCCAAACAAGAACCTCTGGCAATACTTTCATTTTGGCGTTTCTTTTAACACCTTCTCCGCCGCCACTCCATTCGTCCCCTGCAATTTCAACAACAACCCATGCGCCTCCCGGAATCGCGGAGCCTCTTCCAGAGCCCTCAACACGTGTTCCTTAGCCCCTGCCGGATTCTTCTCCGTCATTAACTTCGCCAGCCGGAAATGCACCTCGGCCGGATCGGCCGGGTCCAGTTGCAACAAGCGCTTGTAAGCATCCATTGCTCGCTCCGGATTGCCCGTAGCTTCATTGGACTTGCCCGCGAACCAATATGGCTGAGCCAATAGCGGGTTCACCGCTAAGAACCGGTCCGCATTCACCTGCACCAGTTTCCAATCCTGCTGCTCCACACCGATCTCCATCAGCCGCAGATACGCATCCACCGCCTCGCCATCGATGGCCGCCAGCTTCTCCAGCGCCGCCCGTTCCTCCGCCGTCTCCTTCAGATTCCGATGCGCCGCCGCCAGCATGTAATACGCGCTGTCCGACCCGATCTGACGCGGATATGCCTCGATGAGCTGCTTCAACGGCTCCTTTGCCTCCGCCCATTTCTTCTCCCGAAGCAACGCCGCGCTCTTCTGCATGAGCACATAATAATTCCGGGGATCACCGAGCAACTGATCCACAATCTCCACACCCGGAACCACTGATTTCTGATCCGGCTTCTTGAAGGACAACTGCGGTGCCAACCCCTCCGCCAGCTTCTTCGCATACGCCGCGAATTCCTTCTCCACCTTGTCCATAGGCTGAGTATTCTTCGCGATCGCTTCATTGATCCCGACACCCTCGTGCAGGTCTTTCAGAATCTTCCGCAACGCCTCAATGCCATGCTTCTCCACCAGATACTCCACCACCAGTGATGATTGATAATACGCGAACTGCACGTGCAGGCCGCTCTTCGCATTGAGGAAAGCTCCGCTTAATTCACTCACTTTCGTCAAATCCTCGCCCAGCACCATCTCGCGATAACGCGCGTTCATATGCTGCCCCCAGACCGGATTCGCCTGCCGCTCCTCATATACCGAGATGCCCTCGCTCAACCACCGCGGCATTCGGTTCCGTGTCAGCTCAAGCGTGACCACGTGACAGAACTCGTGCCACAACACCGCCTCCCAATTCGCCGACCGGCTCACCTGTGCGGAAGGGCTGTTTGCCGTGATGACCTTGCCGAAGCACACCCCAAGGAAGCCCGGATTATCCGGCATCCCGAACGTCCGCACCCCGAAATCCTTCTGGCTGCCGAAGATCTCCACCACCACCGGCTGCTTCAGTTCAAAGCCATACTTCGTGCAAAGGTTTGTCCGCGCCCGCTCCAGCAATTCCAGCACGCGATCGCCAAAGATCGGCCCTTCCTTCGCTGGCATGCGCACGATGAAATATTGGTTGGTGATCGTCGCGTAACTGTCCAGCACGCCTTTCAAGGTGGTAAGGTTATACGCCGTCACATCATACTCATCCGCACGATGCACCTCATCCGCGAGAATCCATCCTTCGTCTGTCTTGCCGATGCGCAGGTAATCTTGCGCGAGCTGGGCCTTCGCGGGGAGATACTCCGGATCAAACTTCAACGCCTGCCGCTGGAACTCGGCTCCTTCCGCGAAACGATACTTCTGCGAAAGATTCAGCCCGATGAGGTGGTCCACCTTGGGATTGTTCTTCCACAGCTTCAGCGCTTCCTCACGGCAGCGTTTCTCTTCCGCCGCATTGTTCTTCAGATGCGCCAGCACGGATTGATACGCCCACGCTTCCGGATGCCGTGGATTGATTTTGATCACCTCATCAATGGTGGATTTCGCCGTGTCGTACTGTTCCGCATCGATCAAATGATCAATCATCAGCAGGCGTGCCTCCACATGATTCTGGTTCGCCTTCAACGCATCATTGATCAGCTTCACCATCGTCTGCCGGTCACTCGGCGCATAAGCCCGCGCCAGCCCATACAAAAGCTCCGCATCCTTCGGATGGCTCTTCAACCCCGTCTGAAATTCTTTCGAGGCCATCTCAAAATCGTGCTTCTCCAAGGCGAGATCACCGGTGGCCAGATAGATCTCGCGATTCGTCGCATCCTGGCTTTTCAGCGGATCGTAAAATGTTTCCAACACCCGCTTCGGGTCGGCCCCGAGCATGAGCGCCGTGCGTCCCAAAGTGATCATGCTCGCCGCATCGCGATACGCATACGTACGTGAACCTGCGAGATAATTAATCTCCGAAAGCATGGATTTCGCGCGATCCACCTGCCCATTCGCCCGATGGATTTCCCAAGAAAGCAACCGCAGCCGCACGCTGGAGTAGTAACGCGGCACTGCCTTCGTGATGGCCTCCAGTGCCTCCGGATATTTTCCCTGCGCGAGCAATGCCTTCCCGTGCAGCACCCGCCACTCCTCATCATACTCACTGTCGTCGATCGCCTGCTTCGTCACCTTCTCGCACTCCGCATATTTGCCTTCCAACAGCAGCTTGCGCGCATCCATCAATTCCTCTGCCGAAGCCATTCGAGGAAGCAAAATCGCCAAGGCAATTGCCATGACCACCAAACGTCGGCATGGCAAAAAGTGTGACCAGATGCGGCTACAGACCGGTGACTGAGGCGATTGGCTCATTCGGTTGCTGGGATTTGTCTAGGCTTCAAAGGTTACCCGTTGACGGCGGGAAATCAACGAATGTTGGCCTTTTTGATCACTTTATCAGGCGATTACAAAATTATCTGTTTTTCGCCCAAACTCCCGCCAAATCAGCAGGTTACGTAATAAACAACCCATAAAACCTAAAGTTTCCCGGGAAAATGCCGTTGACTGCCTATAAAAGCGCAATAGGGTGCGCACCCCGTTGGAAAACGGACTGTGTTGGGTTATAAGACTATTTGCTGAAGCAGAATCGCCAGCTATTGGCCCCCTGGGAACGCCGTTCCTAGCTCGCTGATGGCGCTGACGAACTTTAAAGCCGGTAAATCGGCACTTTGCAGGCGGCAGTTTAGAGACTGTCCATCCGCTCCCGCCAAGGAGCATGCCGCTGCAGGGTACGCCGCCGGTAGTAGTCTGATATATGAAACACATTCTGTTGCTGACGGTCCTGGTGTGGGCAGGGTTCACTTCGCCCGCTAGAGCGGCCACGTACGGACAAAAAGTAGTGGCTGCCGTTCTCCTCGCCGAAGCC
>JAJNBN010000059.1 GCA_021156225.1 Verrucomicrobiota bacterium
GTGCAATTCATACACGCTCATCGGTTCACGCAGGGCATTCTTCTGTTTGCGTTCCTTAAGCCACTTGTCATCCGTCCAGGCAAACTTCTTGTTATCCCACACCACGGCAGCGTTCTTGGGCGCCTGCTCAAAATGGCAACCGAACGGATCCGTGCGCAGCCCGATATGGCCGTGCAAGGTCAGCACTTCAAATTTATAGATGTCTCCTTCACCCACGCCCGGGATGAACAATTCCCAGACGCCTGAACCGCCCAGCATCCGCATGGGATGCCGCCGTCCGTCCCAGTTATTGAACAGGCCTACCACACTGACGCGCTTGGCATTGGGAGCCCACACGGCAAAGCTTGTGCCCTTCACACCATCGATCACGCGCAGATGCGAGCCGAGCTTCTCATAGATCTTGCGCTCATTGCCTTGCCCGAAAAGATAGAGGTCGGTCTCGCCCAAAGTGGGCAGGAAGGAATACGGATCGCGCGTGGAAAACTTATGCCCGCCTTTCAACGTGATATGCAGGTCATACGCATAGACCTGCTCGCTCTGATGGGACACACCTTCGAACAATCCGGATTCATGGATGCGCTTGAGCGCGATTTTCGGCTTGGACTTCTCGTGCGTGGGAGTGATCTCCACTTTCTCGGCATCTGGGATCAAGGCCCGGACCACGACCCCGGAGCCATCGCCCAACGGATGCATGCCTAGAAGTTGATGAGGAGAACGATGTTCGAGTTGAACCAAACTCTGCAGTTCGGCAGCCGTAAGAATCATGATGCGGATGCTGCCACGCGGTCCGGTCTTTGAATAGCGCGAACTTTGTCCATTTATTGGCTCAACAATCCCCGATTGCCTCCCCAGACCAGCCCTCACTTTACCCTTTTGCACAAAGCTCGGGTTACGCATCCTCTTTCCATGAGCGAAGCGAAGTATGATTTTGACGTCATCGTCATCGGTGGTGGCAGCGGTGGTTATGCCGCTGCCCGCACCGCTGCCAGCAAGGGATTGCAGACTGCCGTCATCGATGGCGCGGAGGAACTCAGCGGCCTGTGCATCCTGCGCGGTTGCATGCCGTCCAAAGCGTTGCTCTACGCGGCGGAAGTGAAGCACTTAGCCGAGCATGGAGCGACTTGGGGATTGCGCATTCCGGAAGTGAGTTTTGATTTTGCCGCCGTGATGGCGCGCAAGGCGGCGATGATCAAAGACTTCGCTGACTATCGCGTGAAGCAATTGAACGATGGCCGATTCAAACTTTTCCGCGCGTGTGCCCAGTTCGTTGATGCGCACACCATCGCCCTCTCGGATGGCCAGCAGCTTACGGCGAAGAATTTCATCATCTCCACCGGTTCCGTGGTGTCTCCCCCGCCCTTGCCGGAAATGCAAAGCATCGGCTACCTGACGAGCGATGACATCCTCACCCTGCAAAAATTGCCCAAGTCTGTGATCGTGCTCGGTGGTGGTGCGATCGCCGTGGAGCTGGCGCAGTTCCTTGCCCGATTCGATGTCAAAGTCACCATCATCCAGCGCAGTGCTCATCTCATGAGCGCTTGTGATGTGGATGCTGGTGAAGTCATCGAGACGGTGTTCAAGAAGGAAGGTATGACAGTATACGCGGGCACGAAGCTCAAAGTTGCCTTCATGCAAGACGGGCAAAAGGGCATTGAGTTCGAGCAGGACGGCAAGACCATCCGTGTGCAGGCACAGGAAATCCTTCATGCGCTGGGGCGCACTGCGAACACCGGTTCATTGGCCTTGGACAAAGCCGGTGTGAACACCGAAAAGGGCCGCATCATCACCGATGCCCAGCAGCGCACCAGCGCGCCGCATATCTTTGCGGCGGGCGATTGCTGCGGACCGCATGAGATCGTCCACATCGCCATCCAGCAGGGGGAGATCGCCGTACACAATATCGTCTCGCCCAAGCATCCGCGCACGATGGATTACCGCTTGCTGATCAGCATCATCTTCACCGATCCACAGGTCGCCAATGTGGGACTCACGGAAAAAGAGGCGAAAAAGCAGAACATCCCCTACCTCACCGCCAGCTATCCCTTCGCCGATCACGGCAAGTCCATGATCATGGAAGCGATGCACGGTTTCGTGAAGTTGCTCGCCGATCCCAAGACGGGCGAGATCATCGGCGGCAGTTGCGTCGGCCCATCGGGAGGTGAACTCATCCATGAGATCGTCGCTGCCATGGCCAAGCGTATGACGGTGCATGAACTGGCCGCCATGCCGCACTATCATCCGACGCTCGCCGAGATCTGGACCTATCCTGCGGAGGAACTGGCGGATCAGATTGTGATTCGTTAATGACCGTTAAAACGTGAAAGGGTTGAAACGTTTTCACGCTTCAACCCTTTTAACGAATTAATGATTCTTCTCAGCTCAACGAAGCGGCGAATAATCCGTCGGCTTCATGAACACCGACTTGACGCCGCCTCTGATGGTCAGTGGTCCGCCGCCTTTTTCTTCCGAGGCTTTGCGAGCAGCTGTCCATTCCGCGTCACCGCCGAAGGCTTTGAACGATTCCTTCGCGGCATCCTGGCTCTTGTGCGCCAGGAAATAGATCAAGGTATCCTGCGCACCCGGTTGATCGGCCATCGGCACCCAATAACCGATGTTGGTCATGCCATACTTGGTGAACAGTTTGACGGTGTGATCACGGAAACGCGCGTTCAGGTTACCCAGATTGTTCGGCGTGGCGGTGTAGGTGCGCAGCTCGAAAACGCGGTCAGGCACCTGGCCCGTAATCTTGCTCTCCTTGCCACCACCGACTTTGGGAGCTTTGACCAAGGGTGAATAGTCCGTGGCCTGCAGGAAGGTGGAATCCGCCTTGGAAACCAGCGCGCCGTTCTTCTCGGAATCGGCTTTGGCCTTTTTCCAATCCGGATCGTCCTGGAACTTCTGCCACAGCGTCTCGCGCGCTTCCCGGCTGGGATAGGCGATCATGAAATAAAGTTTGTTCTCCGCGTTATCCACCGGCACCCAGTAGCCGATGTTCTCGATCCCGTGTTTTTGGAAGAGCCTCAGGGTGTGGTCACGGAAGCGCGCATGAAGATCTTCCATCTTGCCGGGGTTGGCCGTGTAAACGCGCATCTCGAAGCAGCGTTTGTCCGGGTCAGCCGCCTGGGATGCATGAGGAGCCAAGGTTGTGGCGATCGTACAGATGACCGCGCACGCGAGTGATAAAATCAAATTACGCATAGGGATAGTGTTGACCCCTCTATGCGACGGGCTGCCCGCTTTATTGTCAATCAAAACCGCCCGCTCAAGCTTCGGAAGATTCCAGCCCCGGGCTCTGCTTCGCATTCTCCAGGCAATCTCTCACCAGTTGGAGCAGCGTCGCGGGAGGGTACGGTTTGGGCAGGAAATTGACGCCTTCCCGCAATACCAATCCCTCTCTCACGATCTCCAGGCTGTAACCGCTGCTATAGATCACAGGCAAGGACGGCTTCAGCGCATGGATCCGCTCCGCCAGTCCCTTGCCGGAAAGCAGCCCCGGCATCACCATATCCGTCAGCAGGAGATCGATCTCGTCCTCATGCAATTCCCACAAGACAAACGCGTCATCCCCGCTGGTGGCGCTGATTACCTTGTACCCGCCACGCTGCAAGATCGTCGTCACCAGTCCCAGCACCGAGGCTTCGTCCTCCGCCACCAGGATAGTTCCTTTGTCTGCTACCCGCGCGGGAACGTTCGCGGGCTCCGCCGCCGTTCCACCCGGTTCGGTGGCGGCCGGCAGGTAAACACGGAAAGTCGTCCCCACGCCCGGTGTGCTCTCCACCTCGATCCAGCCGCGATGTTGCTCCACGATCCCGTAAACCGTCGCCAACCCGAGGCCCGAACCTTTACCCACTTCTTTGGTGGTGAAGAACGGTTCAAAAATTCGGCTGAGCGTGGCTGAATCCATGCCGGTGCCGTTATCGGAAACCACCAGGCAGACAAACTTGCCAACGCGCCCGGCGTGTTGCGGGTTGTTATCCAACTGCACCGGGCGGGTGGCGATGGACAGGCGGCCTCCGCTGCTGAGCGCATCCCGGGCATTGACCGCCAGGTTCATGATGATCTGCTCCACCATGCCCGCATCCGCTTTCACCGCGGGTAGAGAGGGTTCAAAATGCAGGTCCACGGCGATGTTCTCTCCTAACAACCGGTTGAGCATCCGGGAGAAGTTGCGGATCAGTTCGTTCAAATCGACAACGCGTAACTGCATGATCTGTTTGCGGCTAAAGGTGAGCAACTGACGGGTCAAAGTGGCGGCCCGCTCGGAGGCGGTGGTGATCTCTCCGACGGAGTCCAAGAGGTCCGGTTCATCCTGCACCTCGCGCTCCAGCAGCGCGGCGTGGCCCAGGATGATGGTCATGATATTGTTGAAATCATGCGCCACCCCAGCGGCCAACTGCCCAATGGCCTCCATCTTCTGGGCATGGCGCAACTGGGTTTCGAGATTGAGGCGATCCGTCTGATCTTGGGTGATGAAAATGAGGCAAGGCCAGCCCTGCAACTCCACCCGTTCGACCGAGACGGAGGTCACCACGATGCGGCCATGGCGCGTGCGATAGCGGCACTCTCTTCCCCGCACCGTCTCTCCTTGTTGCAAACTCGTCAGCAATGCTTCGCGGTCCGCCGCCTGTTCCCACAAACCCAGTTCCGCCGCCGTCCGTCCGATGGTATCTTCACGTGAATACTCGAAGAGCCGCAGGAACGCGTCATTGGCATCGATGATCCGCCCTTCACCGAACGTGCTGATGGAAACTGGAATGGGCAAGGCCTGGAACGCCCGTGAAAAACGCTCCTCCGACTGCCGCAACGCCTGCTCGGCTTCACGTCGCGAGGTGGTGTCGATCAAAAATGCGACTGTCGCCGGACCATCTTCGAGCTGGATCGTGGCCGCCTCCACCTGATAAAAAAACTGCGTGCCGTTCCGGCGCAGGCCCACCGTCTCATAACTATCCCGGTCAATGCCCGCCTCCCGCCTGCGGTTGATCCGTGCCCTCACTTCTTCACGGCACTGGGGGGCGATGATATCCAGGAAGAAACGTCCTTTGATCTGCCATTGTTCCGTGAAACCGAACATCTCCATGTGCGCCTGGTTGGCAAAGAGAACGATGCCATTGCGCGACAATGCAATACCGACCGGGGATGCCTCGATCAACGACCGGAACCGTTGTTCACTGTGTTGCAGTGCCGCGCTGGTCTGGCGATGTCCGCCGATCTCCTTGCGAAGTTGCGCGTTGATGCGGCTGAGTTCTTCTGTGCGCTCCGTGACGCGCAATTCCAGCCCGGCATGCGTCTCGCGCAAGGCTTCTTCGATGCGCTTCCGTTCCTCCACTTCCTCTTTGAGCGACTGGTTCAGAGCCGACAGCTCGGCCGTGCGCTCTTTCACTCTTTGCTCCAGGTCGGCGAGCATAGTCACCATCTCCTCACGCGCCCGGATACGCTCAAAAGCGCCCACACAATAATCCGCCAGCGCTTCCAGCATGTGGAGCATGGATTCGTCGTAGGCATTGTGGGAATAACTATGAACGCCCAAGACACCCAACACCCGTTCCGGCGAACGGATGGGCACTACCACAATCGACGCCGAACGCCGCATATTGCCGAAAACTTCAGCGGGATTGACCGGTTCCTTCAACTCTTCGGGCGTCCGTAAAACCAACTGCGCACCCTCTTTTATGGCCTTTCGCGTCAGCGGCAGCAAAGGCAGGTATTCACGCGACGCCGGGAACCGTTTCAATTCTCCGTCCACCAGGTCGATCTGGATCAGCACGCGATATAGTTTCTCATTGGCATCCACGGCATACACGATGCAGGAATCGAAACCGATCAATCGCTGCGCTGCCTCCAAGATCGTATCACCAGCGGCCTCGTAGGTATTGGCCCGGTTCAGCTTGTTTCCCAGCTCCAGGAAAACCCGGTTGCGAAATTCTGTCTGCCGTCGCTTGGTGATATCTCGCGCCACGCCATGCACGCCCACAGGCTTGCCTTGCCGGACCACCAACCGCGTCACCAGCTCCAAGTGAAGCTTCCGGCCGTCCTTGGTCAGGAAATCCGCTTCATACCGGGTTGGCTGGCCATCCCGCAGTTTGCGTTGAAACATCTCGCGGCTAACCGCTTTTGATTCCTCGGTGAGCAACGCAAACCCGCTGCGCCCGATAAGGTCCTGCTGGCTGTAACCGAACGTTTCTGCAAATGCGCGGTTCACCGTCAGATACTTTCCCTCCAGATCGTGCGTATAGACCAGATCGCTGGCGTTATCGAAAAGGTCGCGATACTCCGCTTCCAATTCTGATACCCGCGCGAGTTGCCGTGCCACCTCCTGCCGTTCGCGCTCACGCTGATGCATGAGCCAGAGCGCGATGATCAGAAAAAATACTCCGGATAACGCGAACAGGGAAACTGTGGGAATGGAGAACCCGGCTTGGCTTCCTTCTTCACCACTAGTGCCGGGATGCGCGTGTGCACTGCTTGGCAGAATAGCCAGCGCCACCAGCAAGATCAGGGCAGCGTACATCTTGCCTCCCCGTCCCTGCCAGCCTTTCACCAAGCTTTCACTCGACGCGGCCAGACAAGACACGTCGTCCACACTCTCCAAAAAAGGCTGCTTCAGCAAGCTTGTTGCAGTACGCAATTCGGCCGGTAAGCACGTTGAAGCTGATACAGTTATGAATCTTGCCTGACCACGCTCCACCGGTCCAATCTGCGCTTTCAGACTGGCATCCCTCGCCATCACAGCATACAAAGGCCAGCACATGTCAGACCACGTAAGCCCCGATACGCTAGGCATCATCGCCGGGAACCGTTCCCTGCCCCTGATGCTGGCCCGGCAGGCTCGTGCCATGGGTGTGAAACGTCTTGTGGCTGTGGCATTTGACAACGAGACCAGCACTGAACTGGCCAGCTTGGTGGACGAGATCGTTTGGTTAAAAGTCGGGCAATTGGACAAACTCATCGAGGCCTTCACCAGCCGGAGCGTGAAGCAATGTGTCATGGTTGGGCAAATTGCACCCAGCAATCTGTTCAACCTCCGTCCCGATCTGCGGGCCATGAAACTCCTTCTCCGCCTCAAGGAAAAGAATGCCCATACCATTTTCGGGGCCATCGGCGATGAACTTCGCTCGGACGGCGTCAAACTCATCTCGGCTATGCCTTGGCTCATCCCGCTGATGCCCGGTCCCGGCATCCGCATTGGGGCCAAGCTTTCGCCGGAACTCGCTGCGGATGTGGACTTTGGGTATCGTATCGCCAAGGAAGTCTCTCGCTTGGAGATTGGTCAATTAGTGGTTGTCAAAGGCGGCACCGTTCTCGCCGTGGAAGGCTTTGAGGGCACCGATAAATGCCTCACTCGCGGGGGTGAACTGGCGGGTAAAGAAGGCGGTGCCGTCGCCGTGAAAGTAGCCAAGGAAGGCCACGATATGCGTTTTGACATCCCTTGCATCGGCGGACGCACCCTTGAGATCTGCGCCAAGCATGGCGTTTCCGTCCTTGCCACCGAGGCGGGTAAAACCCTCTTTTTGGATCAGCCGGAACTCGAAAAACTCTGCCAGAAACATAAGCTGACGTTGCTTACCCTGCCCCAGTAAGAGGCCCGCTGGTCATTTTGCGTCATTTTTTCGTAGCCATTTACCCTCGCCCGCCTAAACTTTCGCCCCTGTTTCTGAATTTGGACATTTTGAATTAAAGTATGCTGACGTCTCACGAACTCATGGGGTTCATGTCTGCGGAACTCTCCAACGACATCCTCCAATCCGCCTTCGAAAACGACAAAGAACTCTACAAGGCCACGCTCAAAGCCGTCGCCGATGCCCGCAAGCTTCGCCCCGTCTTCTTCGAGAAGCAGGCCAAGGCCCATCGCCATGCCACCATGGCTGCCACGCTGGCCAAGCCGAACATGGAACTCGCCGCTGGCACCCTGCTCCGCGGCTGGCTCCTGAAGAAGCACAAAGGCATGCTCGTGGACTTCCTGGATGGCCTCGCCATTCCCCATAAGGACGGCGTCGTGGAAGATCTGCCCGCGAAGATCGATGACACGAAGCTCAAGAGCGCCGTCGATACCCTCATCGCCAAATACCCCCGCGAAGTCGTCGCCGTTTATCTCAATGCCTTCAACAGCATGAACGAAACCGGCTGGGATAACCTCGACAAAATGCTCGCCGAAGACAGCCGTATCCAGGTCGTCTAAACCCCTTTCGGGCGACCAAACCACCGCATAATTCATCATTCCGATGAATTTTGCGTATCCAGCGGCAGAAAAATCTGCTGGCGTGGCGTGGCCTGTCCGGTATCGTACCCCCTCCTTTTTGAACTGATATTTATAACATGGAACCTCAAGGTGATATCGCATTGATCGGTCTGGCCGTCATGGGTCAGAACCTTATCCTCAACATGAATGACCACGGCTACACCGTGGTGGCTTACAACCGCACCACTGCCAAGGTGGACGAGTTTCTGGCCAAGGAAGCCAAGGGCACCAAGGTGCTCGGCGCCCATTCCATCGAAGAGATGGTCAAGAAGCTCAAGCGCCCCCGTCGCGTCATGATGCTGGTGAAGGCCGGCAAGCCCGTCGATGAATTCATCGACCAGCTCATCCCCCATCTCGAACCCGGCGATATCATCATCGACGGCGGCAACTCCCTCTTCGGCGACACCAACCGCCGCCAGAAGTACGTCGAGAGCAAGGGCCTCCTCTACATCGGCACCGGTGTGTCTGGCGGTGAAGAAGGCGCCCGCAAGGGTCCCTCCATCATGCCCGGCGGCTCCCCTGCTGCCTGGCCGCACGTGAAGGAAATCTTCCAGGCCGTTTCCGCGAAGGTGGACGGCGGCGCCCCGTGCTGCGACTGGGTCGGCGAGCAAGGTGCCGGTCACTACGTCAAGATGGTGCACAACGGCATCGAGTACGGCGACATGCAGCTCATCTGCGAAGCCTACAACATCATGAAGAACGGCCTCGGCATGAGCGCCGATGAGATGCACGAAGTCTTCGCCGAATGGAACAAGGGCGACCTCGACAGCTACCTCATCGAGATCAGCCGCGACATTCTCGCCAAGAAGGACGAGGACGGTTCTCCGATCGTCGACAAGATCCTCGACACCGCCGGCCAAAAGGGCACCGGCAAGTGGACCGTCATCAACTCTCAAGACCTCGGCATCCCCATCACCTTGATGGCGGAAGCTGTGTATAGCCGTTGCGTCTCCGCTCTGAAGGACGAACGCGTGAAGGCTTCCCGCAAGCTCAAGGGACCGCGTCCCGCGCTCACGAGCATTGCTTCCAATCCCGAGAAGAAGAAGGCGTTCATCAACGACATCCGCGACGCCCTCTTCGCCTCCAAGATCATCAGCTACGCCCAAGGCTACATGCTCATGCGCGCTGCGGCCAAGGAATACGGCTGGAACCTCAACTACGGTGGCATCGCCCTCATGTGGCGCGGCGGCTGCATCATCCGTTCCCGTTTCCTCGGCAAGATCAAGGAAGCCTACGATGCGAATCCGAAGCTCTCGAACCTCCTGCTCGACGACTACTTCCGCGGCGAGATCAAGCGCACCCAAAAGGGCTGGCGCAAGATCGTCTCCACGGCCGCGTTGCGCGGCATCCCGGTGCCCGCGTTCAGCACCGCCTTGGCGTTCTACGACCAGTATCGCTCGGCCGTGTTGCCCGCGAACCTGCTCCAGGCCCAGCGCGACTACTTCGGCGCGCACACCTATGAGCGCCTCGACAAGCCCCGTGGTGAATTCTTCCACACCAACTGGACCGGTCGCGGTGGCGACGTCTCCAGCTCCACTTACAACGTGTAAGCAAAGCTGACATTTCATTCACGAAAGGACCGCGGGCAACGCGGTCCTTTTTCTTTTCCTGAATTCGTAGCCGTCCCGCGACCGCGGGATCAGGACGCTCTGATTTTCATCCGTTGGCTCACCTCCATTCGCTCATGCATTTTGCCAAAACCCGCCCGGACACCGGCATGCATATATCCCATCATTCCCGAGCATAAACTGCCTGGCACCCGCTTCTGCCTTGCAAACCGTTGATATAGCATCGTCGATTACATTTTCCGCGTTGGCACAGCGCATGCGCATGATAACTAGATATGAAAACCATTATCCTCACTTTCGCACTGACCGCTTTCCTCTCCTTTTCCACGGCCTACGCGAGTCACTCCGTCAACTGCAAGAATGTCCACGGCAAAATAACCGCCGTGACTTCGACCACGGTCACTATCGGAGAAAAGTCCTTCAAGCTGGGTAAAAACACCCGCGCTTACCAAGACTCCACTAAGATCAAAACCTCTGATCTCAAAGTTGGTAATTTCGTCTGTATCAATGACGACTCCAAGAAGAATGCCGCCGATGGCGAGATTGCCAGCGTGACCGTCCTCACCGACGCCATTGTTACGATACCTCAGGACAAGTAAATCCTGCGGCAGCAATCAACTCTTCGAAGACGGCGGCAACGCCGTCTTTTTCCTTCCAACTTGTAGCAGCCGACGTAAGGGGGCGGACCCGACCTGCTTTGGAGTGCGGAGTCTCGCCTTCGCGTTTTACCCCGCACTATAAGTCGGCGTCCACCCGAGGCGCCTTTACACCTCGTCTCGATGTTGGAAA
>JAJNBN010000607.1 GCA_021156225.1 Verrucomicrobiota bacterium
ATCAGTACCGGCGGATCATTCTTATCGGCGTAAATGTGCGGTGAAGCCTGCTTATAAAGTTCCGGCGCTTCCGCCCGGGTTTTGCGGAACATGCTGAGATCATGACGGTCAGCCAGATTGATCGGCCCATACATGTCCACCACACATTGGATGCGGGTAGAGAATTCGCCATAAGGCCCTTTGGGATCGAGCCCGTCCTTGGCTTCCGTCAGCGCCAGCATGGAAACCAAGTGTCCACCGGCGGAACCACCGATCGCACCGATGCGCTCCGGGTCGATCTGCAAGCGCTCGGCATTCTTGCGCAACCACCGCACCGCCGTTTTGCAATCATAGAGATTCTGCGGCCAAACCACATTCGTGCCCTTTGCATCAGCCAGCACGTAATTGATGCTCATTGCCACGTAACCGTTCTGCGCCAGATTGGTGCCGATGTTTTGTTCGCGTTTGGCAAACTTGTCGCCACCCGACCAGCCACCACCGTGCACGATCACCACGGCTGGCACACGCTTCCCCTTTGATATCTCCGCAGGCAAATAAAGATCCGCCTTTTCTTTTCGTTCACTCCCCAGGTAATCCACATCCTTTTCCAATTTATATCCTTGGGCATGGACCGATGAGATGGCTCCCGCTACTAAAGCACAGAGCAGCCAATGAAAGATGTGACGCATACGTAGATTTAGTAATCTCCTCTTCTTTGCGAAAAAGACCAGCCGAATCGCCTCCACGAAGATCTGTCCCTAAAATGAATAAAGCCCTTTTCAGGCGCGTCGCTATTGGTTCTTTTTTACTTTCCCCACCTTCTGGCGAGCCTCACGCCGCGTGGTTTATTTTACACAGAGTGTCACTTGAAGTGGCGATACATTTGCTTCAAGTGTTCACATCGCGCCTATTTCCGGGGTATTTCAACCGGTTTTACCACTTGGTATGTCGGCTGCTAAGGAGTCGTGGGCAGCAATTTTGCTCACGTTGTAACCTCTCATTGAAATTGTTGTATGAAACCCACCCCCAACAATCCACGTGCGTCTCAGTTCCGCACGGGAGCGTTCACCCTCATCGAACTGCTCGTAGTCATCGCCATCATTGCGATCCTTGCCAGCATGCTCCTGCCAGCACTGGCCAAGGCCAAGATGAAGGCGCAATCCACCAAGTGCTTGAATAATCTCAAGCAAGTGGGCACGGCCAACGCCATTTACACCGGCGATAACAAGGACAAGCTCCCCTACGGCACCATCCGCAGTGTCTTCATCAGCGGGTCCACGCGCGACTGGACCTGGGATGACCTGCTGCATGGCTACATGGGCGGTGCGATGAGCTGGGATGAACTCGCCTTCTCTCCCATTTACAAAGCAACCAACTCCCTGAAACTGATCATCTGCCCTTCGGATACAGCCGAGAACGGCTGGACGTACGGCGCGAAGCGCTCCTACGCCATGCCTCGCCATCAGCAAGGCGTAACCGATGCGGCCACTTTCGATACGGCCGCCAACACCTGGCCTCCCAATCCCGCCAATCGCTGCGGCGTAGGCCTTAGCTGGGTCACCTCCGGCTCCGGACCAGGCCGTAATTGGGACACTCGCGACATCACCGATGACGCTTCCAAACCGTATCCCCGCAACCAGCGCGCGGTTTACTCTGCATTGTTGCAAGCCCCCAGTGATACCATCGAGCTGACGGAATTCGTCAACACCGGCAGCTATCAAGGCTACCAGCTTGGTGCCGTCATTCTGTCAGCCTCCTATCAAGTGGGCGGCACGAACAACACCAGTCTCGTCGCCACCGAATCTTTTCATAACAAGATGCTGAACTATCTGATGGCTGACGGTCGCGCAGAGACCCTGCAACTGGATTCCACGCTGGGTAACACTAACGTGAACACTGCCAAGCAGACGGGCATGTGGACCATCTCCGCACGTGACTGAGCCAATTCAAAAACTACGCGTTATGAAAAACATTTCATTCCTCGTTCTCACCTTGGCCGTCTTCAGCGTGGGCTGCTCCGATCCCACACTGGATGAGCCGATGACCGCTCCCGCTCCTCCACCCGCCGATGCAGCAGCGGTCAGCGTCGTCGAGCCTCTTACTGCCATGACGCCATCAGCTCCCGGTATCGCGCAGACCATGACCCCGGCCGCGCCCAGCGATCCCCTGCCCGAAAAGGTGGCCACGGAACAAACCCTCCACACCGTCAACATGTTCCTCATCGAATACCAGGCTGGTGGCGGCAAAATCCCCGCGACCGTTGAGGAACTGGTGATGCAAAAGATCGTCCCCAAGCTGCCCTCCCCTCCAGCGGGCACGCCGCAATCTGGCTACCCCCGGCTGGATTGCGGCCTTTTCATTCCTGAGATTGGCCCGCCCCTTGCTATCTCCTACCCGTCGCTCCGCTTACCCCGGTGCGGCATCAACGGTGGCAAGGTGACCTTTAAGGTCCTGTGTCCGGTGGATGAAAGTGTCAAATTCAGTGTGCGCATGACACTCCAACGGCCTTGCCACCGATTTTTTTGTCGGGACTGCTTGGAGGAAATGAAGTGGCGATGGCTGCGCCGGGCGAACGAGTTGCGGCTAGGCGTGGCGAGGGAGCATATTGGGCACAAAATCTGTGACCGAGCCACAACAACGCCGCAGCTCGTTGGAACAAGCAGACGTCGCCACTTTCATTTCCTCCAAGCAGTCCTACTTCTTCGGCGCCTTATCCGCCAGCACCACGCCCTTGTTCGTCTCCATAAAGTAAGCCGCCGACCAATCTGTCGAGAACATCACCGCCAAGTTTCCATCACTGTCATACACCAGCTTGGACCCCGACGGCAGGCTCAACTTCTCGCTCTCTTCATCCGTGAAACCCTGCGGCAACCACCGGATCACATTCCATGGTGCTTGTTCCAAGCGCGACTCCGCCCCGTACTCACTCTCCAATCGATACTGCACCACCTCGAACTGCAGCGGACCGACCGCGCCCAGCAACGGCACCTTCACGATGGAATCCTTCAACTGCAGCACCTGGATCACGCCTTCCTGCAACAACTGCTCCAATCCCTGCCGGAACTGCTTGTACTTTGCCGGCGTCGGATTATGCAGATACGCAAAACTCTCCGGCGTGAACCGCGGGATCTCTTTGTAGTTGATGCTCGGATCCGTCGTCAGCGTATCGCCGATGCCGAAATCCGATAACCCCACCAGGCCGATCACATCCCCCGGATACGCCTCATCCACCGTCTCCCGATCCTGCCCGAACAGCTTGTGCGAACTCGACAGCCGCACCTTCTTCCCCGTGCGCGGATGATTCACCGTCATGTCACGCTCGAACTTCCCCGAGCACACGCGGATGAACGCGATACGATCCCGATGCTTCGGATCCATGTTCGCCTGGATCTTGAAGATGAACCCCGAGAACACTGGACTCTCCGGCGAGATATGCACCCCCGCCATCACGCGCGGCTTTGGCGCTGGCGCATATTTCAAAAACCCATCCAGCATCAATTGCACCCCGAAATTATTTGCCGCACTGCCGAAGAACACCGGCGTCGTCTTGCCTTCCAAGACCGACTGCACGTCAAACTCTTCGCCCGCCCCATCCAACATCTCCAATTCCTCACTCACCTGCGCATACGTACCCTCATCCAGCCGATTCTTGATCTCCGGATCATTGATATCAGTCACCTCCACCGGTGCACGGAACGCACCCCCCACCGTGCGCTCAAACAAATGCATCTGCTTCGAGTGCCGGTCATAGACACCCTTGAAGTCACCTAACGTCCCCACCGGCCAGTTCACCGGAAACGCACCCAGGCCTAAGACCTTTTCCAATTCATCCAGCAACTTCAGCGGCGGGATCATCGGCCGGTCGCACTTGTTCATGAACGTAAAGATCGGCACCCCACGTTGCGCGCACACCTCGAACAGCTTGCGCGTCTGGCTCTCGATACCCTTCGCCGCATCGATCACCATGATCACCGCATCGACCGCAGTGAGCACGCGATACGTATCCTCGGAAAAATCCTTGTGACCCGGCGTATCCAGCAGGTTGATGCGATACCCGTCATAATCGAACTGCAACACCGTGGAACTCACCGAGATACCACGCTTCCGCTCCAGCTCCATCCAGTCGGAAGTCGTGGACCGCTGACTCTTGCGCGCCGTCACCGACCCCGCCAACTGCACAGCGCCGCCGTACAGGAGCAGCTTTTCGGTCAGCGTCGTCTTACCGGCATCCGGATGCGAGATGATCGCGAACGTCCGGCGTTTGGATATTTCGTTCAACAAGTCCACAAGGGGCGGCACGCTAACAAACCCACGAGATGGAACAAGAACGAAGTTCTGCTCAGTCCTCCAGCCGCCCCCGGCTGCCAGAGTCGTAGTGGGACAGGTGCCTTCACCTCTATTGCCCACCTTGCGTCTTGCCCCCGGATGCCATTTCCCACGCTTGCGCCGCATCAGCAGGCAAGGCTCTTGCCTGAATATTACGATAGCTAACCGTCGTCCCCGGCATCATGGACTGCAGCGCCAGATTTCCAGATGGGTATTTTCTCTGCACGTCCCGATAGTCCACGGCGATCTGTTCATTCACCTTGATGACAATCCGATCGCCGACGGCGATCACATGCAGGGCTACCCATGAATCCATTTTCACCGTCAACGCTTTGGCCATCTGCAAGTTATACAAACTGCCCGTCGCGTAACGGTCATTGTTATCCTCTGCTTGGGCTTCATAGCCTTCTAAGAGTCCGCCTGCCTTCTTGCCCGTCACTCTAAAATAAATCCCGCCATTCGCGGTCGGCATGAGCAACACTTCCGCCTTCATCTCCAAATTGGTGTAAGCATGCGAGCTGACCAGATGCGTTCTGGGCCCGGTTCCTCGCACCACTCCGTTCGCAATCGTCCATGTTCCCGGTTTCTCCGGCGTCCAGCCATCCAACGTATTCCCCGCAAGTAGTCTCTGCCAGCCCGGCTCTGCCGCTTTCACGGTCTGTTCCTTCGGTGAATCCGAAACCGTAGGCGCTTTCACTGGCTCTGTTACGCTGGCCGGCTCGCCGGGCTGGGAGGACACTGCA
>JAJNBN010000060.1 GCA_021156225.1 Verrucomicrobiota bacterium
ACCGGCATCGTGGATACTCCCGGCGATTTCGGTTTCCTCGGCGGCCAGCCCACGCATCCTGAGTTGCTCGATTACCTCGCGCAACGCCTCCACGCGAACGGCTGGAAACTCAAAGCCCTCCACCGTGAAATCCTCCTCTCGCAAACCTATCAGCAATCCGCCGACTTCCGCGAAACGGCCGCGCGTGTGGACAAGGACGCCCGTTTCCTCTGGCGTTTCCCGCCCCGTCGTCTCGATGCTGAGTCAGTGCGCGACACCATGCTCGCCGTCTCCGGCAAACTCGATGAGCGCATGGGTGGCCCCGGCTTCCGCCTCTACGAATACAAGTCAGACAACGTCTCTACCTATTCCGCCCTCGATAAGGTCGGCCCCGAGACCTATCGCCGCGCCGTCTATCATCAAAGCGCCCGCGCCTCCGTCGTCGATGTCTTGAGCGATTTCGATCTGCCGGACAACGCCTTCGGCGTCCCCCGCCGCGCCAACACCACCACTCCGCTCCAAGCCCTAACGCTTCTAAATCACAGCTTCACGCTCGACATGGCTACTGCTTTGGCGACTAGCGTGGAGAAGGAAGCCGGTAAGGAAGACGCCACGAAACAGGTGCAATGCGCCTACACCCTCGCCTTCCAACGTCAGCCGTCGAAGAACGAGCTCACTGCCGCTACCGCCCTTATCACGAAGCATGGCCTAAACGCCTTCTGCCGCGCCCTGCTGAACGCGAATGAACTGATCTATCTGGAGTGAACCGATGAAACCAAACCAAAACGATTTGCTTTCCCAGACACGCCGCAATTTCTTGAGCCGCATGACCAGCGGCCTCACCGGCGTCGCCCTGACCAGTTTGCTCGCGGATGATCTGCTCGGCGCCGCGCTTTCATCCGATACCGCCGCATGGAAACCCGGTCAACCGCAGTTCAAGCCCAAGACCAAGCAGGTCTTGCAGATCTTCTGCCCCGGCGCTGCTTCGCACGTAGATCTGTGGGACTACAAACCGTCACTCGAGAAATACGATGGCAAGCCCTTGCCCGGTGAAGAGAACATGGTGAGCTTTCAGGGCAAGAACGGTCCGCTAATGAAATCGCCATGGGCCTTCGCACCCGGCGGTAAGAGCGGCAAGATGATCTCCTCCATGCTGCCGCACATGAGCAAGCACGTGGACGACATCGCGTTCCTGCACGGCATGGCCTCCCGCACGAACACGCATGGCCCCGGCTGCATCTTCATGAACAGCGGCTTCGTGCGCGAAGGCTTCCCGAGCGCAGGTGCGTGGACCAGTTACGCCCTTGGCAGCCTGAATAATAATCTGCCGACCTACGTAGCCATCCAAGATGTCCGCGGCGAACCGCCTAACGGCAAAGCAAACTGGTCGAATGGCTTTCTGCCCGCTGATTATCAAGCCGTAGCCATGGCCGCGCAGCAACCGCTTCGCAACCTCGCCCGTCCAGTCTCCATCAGTGAAAGCGAAGAAAAAGCCACGCGCGATTTCCTGAAAACCATCAATGGCGAGCACGCCCTCCGCCATCCCGGTGAGAGCGAATTGAAAGCCCGCATGGCTTCCTACGAACTCGCCGCCCGTATGCAGCTCACCGCTCCGGAAGTCGCGGACATCTCGAAGGAGCCCGCGCACCTGCACCATCTGTATGGCACCGACAGCAAGAATCCGCTGCTCGCGGCTTATGCGAGGAACTGCCTCCTCTCCCGCCGTTTCCTCGAGCAAGGCGTGCGCTACGTGAGCCTCTACTGCGCCTCCCGCGCCTCCGCTGTCGATGGCCTCTTGAACTGGGATGCCCACAAAACCCTGAAGGCCGATTACGAACGTCACTGCCCCATCTTCGATCAACCCACCGCCGCTCTGCTCACGGACATGAAGCAACGCGGCATGCTCGATGACGTCCTCGTGCTTTGGACCACCGAATTCGGTCGCATGCCCACACGCCAGGAAGGCACCGATGGTCGCGACCACAATCCTGACGCCTTTACCACCTGGATGATGGGCGCGGGCATCAAGGGCGGTGTCAGCTATGGGGCCACGGATGAGTTCGGCCGCCGCGCCGCCGTGGACACCACCTATGTCTATGACTTTTACGCCACCGTCCTGCAACTGCTCGGCCTCAATCACGAGAAACTGACGTATTATCATAACGGCGCGGACCGCCGTCTCACCGATGTGCACGGGCATGTCATCGAAAAGATTTTGGCCTAAGCAAAAATTCGCCGCAGACGAAACGAAAAGGTTTTAAAGAATCACACCACGGCAAGCAACGCGATGAAACCTCTGATCACCATTCTGCTCAGCTTGTCCGCGCTAATCGGGGCGCACGCTGAAACGAAGACATGGCGTGTCGGTCACACACATGGAGACTTCGTGGGCACCACGGAAGAGCCGATTCTCAAGGCGATCCTGGCGGCTAATGAGAACGGCGGTGGCACCGTTCTCATTCAGGGAGGGGTTTATCAGTTGCGCAAAGGGTTTTTCTTGGAATCGGTAAAAGGCGTGACGATTCGCGGTGAAGGCAAGGTGACGTTGCAACTGCGTCCCGCCATCATCACGGAACTCAAAACGGCTCTGCAAACGGGTGATCGGACATTGAGTCTCAAGACTGAAACCGCTTTGCCAATCGGATTACGCTTGCGCGTTATGGCTCCGGAAGAAACGAATTCTTTCACCGGCAAACCAACGCCGCACTTCACGGTGACCGTAGCTTCTGTGAAGGGAGATACGGTCATGCTCAAAGAACCGGCGAAGTTTCCTGCTCCAGCGCATACCCGGGCGTGGGATGAGGATGATCCAAACCTGTTCGAGATACGCGGCGACAGCGAACGCATTATCATCGAGAACCTGGAACTGGAGGGCAGCTTAAAGGACGGCGACATCCAGCAAGCAACGCATAACACGCGATGTGGCGTCTTCATCCAGGGACGATATGACTACGCGAAGGGGCCACTGGGGCCCAAACCCAAAGAGATTATGGTGAGGAATTGCCGTATCCAGAATTTCCATGGTCGCGGCGTGGCGATCTATTCGAGTGAGCGTTGCGTGGTGGAGAATTGTCAGATCAGCAACACCTTGGATGAAGGCGTGGACCTGGATCATTTCGCAAATGGCTGCACTGTGCGCAGCAATGTCATCCGGCGCGCATCCGTGGGCATCGAGATGAATGATGCGAATGACAGCCAGGTGGAGAAGAATCGGATCGAGGACTCGTCGGTGGGCATCCGGATGTGGCGCTGGTGCCAGCACGAGGAGCTCAATGTGCGGAATGAAGTCCGGAATAATCAGTTGAAGGGCATCCGTCGGCAGGCCATCGATTTCCAAGAAGGCACGGCCAACAATGTCGTGCAAGGCAACCGGCTGGAATTGAAAGCGGGCGATGACACCAAAAAAGAAAAGTGGTTTCGCGATGCCGGAAAGAGTAATCGGTGGGTGGAGAATGAGATCGCCACCGGTGGAGAGATAAAGAAGTAGTCCATTTGGAGGGAGCGGCGTCAGGCGTTTTCCTACCACTTCCACTGTTGTCATTTCGCCGTTTCAGGTTATCATTAACCCGTTTTCCAGAGGTTCTTTGGAGACGAAGGGTGCCTGCCCTTGATGTCGCGACCAGAGAATACGGAAAAGGAGTATCAACCCCGACGAACCATGCAGATCAAACTCCTGTGCAGTTGCGGGACCAAGTTCGCTTTTGACGTGGAACCGGTGGATGGGCGCATGCCCGCTCCGCTCCTTTGCCCGTCTTGCCAGCTTGAATGCACGGAGTATGCGAATGCTTACATCGCGCAGGTGCTCGCGGTGACCCCTCCCGTTCCGTCCATCAAAGTCCCTGTTTTCACACCACCGCCGTCGCCCTCACCTGCTCTCCCTCCGCCCCCACCAGTGACCGCGCCCGCACCGGCACTGGCTCCAGCTCCCGTGGCGGAAGCACCTGCCCTCAGCTCCAAACTGCGTGTGACCCGCACCGCGCATACTCCGCCTGCCGCGCCTGCTGCTCCGGCAATTGCAACTCCTGCCGAGCCAACCAAACCGGTGGCCGCACCCAAGCCCGGCGGCCTCGGCGTGAGCCGCAAGGCCTCTGAACCCGTGGCTCCCCCCGCGGCAGCCACCCCTCCGCCTCCGTCCGCGGAAGGGGTGCCTGAAGATGACTCATTCGCTGCCCGTCGGGCCAAGCGCCTCGCGGAAGCCCAGGGCAAGCAGGTGGCCACCCATCAGGAATGGGGCAAAACCTTGCGGGTCATCCGCGTGGCCTCCGTGCTGCTGATCATCTTCATCGGCGTAGCCGGCTGGTATTCCTTCATCGGTTCGGCTCCTGCCACTTATTATTATCTTCCTTCCAGTGAAGGCAGCTATGGCACCGTCGCCAAACTCTTCAGCCCGGATGAACTCGTGGTGGCCAATGGCAAGGGCATCTCCCTCCACGATCTGAAATCCGGCCAGCCTCGCTGGACCACCACCACGAAAAGCGAAGGCGGCGGAGAGGACGATGATAACCGTTATCGCTACGGCAGTGACGCCACCTACCTGCACCTGACGGACAAGGATATCTGGGCCGCTCAAAACGGAAAACTGCACCAGCTCGACCCGTTGACCGGCAAGGCACAGAAACAGATCCCCATCAATGGCCAGGTGACGGAGTTTGCGGTGCTGGATAAAAACCTGACGGTCGTCAGCCAGAGCCGCGGTCAGCATCATGTAATGGTCGTGAACCTCGCCACCGGAGATACCAAGACCGAAACCTTCGGCACCGCGCCCAAGGAAAAGATCGTCGCCCAGGTGAAAGGCAACGAACAGCGGCCAGCGACCTCTGGAAATCTCTTGAAGCAGGAATTGGAAGGAGATGATGAATTCAGCGCGTTCTCCAAAAACACCTTGTACGCCTCCGCCGGGGATCATGCGGTGCGGGTGGATATCAAGATCACCGAGACCAATTTCACCCGCGTCAAAGTGATGCGGGATGCGCCCAAGCAGTCCAAGCTGAACAGCAAGACTTCCATCATGAGCAACCCCCTGGGCATCGCCGGTGAGGTGTTCAACGACATCAAACGCTCCGATGGCGGGCAGTTCCAGTCCGTGGATATGAGCACTTATCAGGTGATCATCAGCCGTCGCCTGAAAGACGGCGAGAGCGTGTGGCAGGGCGAGATCAAGGGTGAACCCACTTATTACTCCGGCAAGACGGTGGACCTCGTCGTCGGCCATCAGGACGTGATCATCCTTTCCAAGGCGAACAAGCTCATCGCCCAAAAGCGTTTGAATTTCCCCACCGGCGAGATGGGTGGCCTCGCCTTCCGGCGCGAGGAGAACGCTCCCTTCCTGGAGACGGCGGATACGTTGTATTTCTGGGATAAAGGCACCCTCACGGCCTTTGCCCTCGCTACCGGCGAGAAGCGCTGGGAGTTCGAGAACGTAGGCATCACCAGCGTCGTGGCCGATGATAACGACGGCGTGTATGTCTGCGGCACCACCGCCACCACTGACTCCATCCAGTTCTCCGAAGAGGTCAGCCTGGAGAACCGGCCGCGCACGCAGTTCTTCAAACTCGATGCCCGCTCCGGCAAGAAGGAATGGGAATGCAAAGAAGGCAGCAAGGACGTTTACCTCACGGGCAAGTTCCTCTACACCACGCGCCCCGCTGGCAGCACCCTCGGCATGATGGGAGGCGATGATTCCGCCGGCCGCACCTTCATCCATCGCGTGAATCCGCGTAATGGCAAGATCGAGTGGGAGCTGGAATACAAAGGCGACATCGACCGCATCCACGTATTCCTGAACCGCCTGGCGATCACCTCGGATGGTGAAGTGAAGGTGCTCAAGTTCCTGTCCTTGTAACGTTCCACGGGCACGTCCGTGTCGCAAAACGCTGTAACATCCGTAGCCCCGGCTGCGTCTGTGTGTGGACAAGCCGCCCGCAATCGATGGAACAAAAGCTTTTTCCGGGCGGCATTTCATTTTTAAATTCCACCATGAAATCCGCACCGAAAGTCACCCGCCGGAAATTCATCTCCACTTCCGCTGCCGTCACCGCTGGAACGATGGTGGCTGCCAAGGCGCTGCCACGACTCGCGCAGGCAGCTGACACAGCCGGCGGCTTCCGCAGCAACTGGGACCAATGCTTTGACCGCGTGTGGCTGGGCCCCGAGTATTGGGCAAACCCGCTGCAAGACTGGCAGATCAAGAATGGCCGCGCGGAGTGTGTGAACGCCGCGCTGGGTCGTAACGTGCATCTGCTCACGCGCCAGTTGGGCACGCAGCCGGGCACCTTGCAGATGAGCGTGCGCATCGGTCGCGTGGACGGAAATCTCGCTCAGGGCAAAGGCTCGGCGGGTTTCTCCATCGGTGTGCAAGGCCCGCTGAAGGAATATCGGAACAGCCTGCTCTACGGCAAAGGCATCGATGCGGGCCTCACTGCCGAAGGCGGCTTGTTCATCGGCGAAGTTCGGTCAGCCGTTGCCGGAACCGTGAAGCTGGAGGGCAAGGAAGTGGAATTGCGGCTGAAAGCCGAACCTGTTGGCAGCGGCTATCGCGTGACGCTTTCGGTTGTTGATGCTGCGGGCAAGCAACTTGGTGAAATCACGCGCGAGGACCTCAAAGCGGAACAGATGCAGGGGAACTTGGTGCTGGCGGCGAACTACGGCGCACCGCAAGGCGCAGGTGGTGGCAAGGCGAAGGCAAAAGCCAAGGGCGCCGAGAACAATGCGGGCACGGGACAGTTCTGGTTCGCCGACTGGCGAGTGAGCGGCACGAAGGTGGTGGCGCATGAGGAACACGCGTTCGGTCCCATCCTGTTCACGCAATACACTTTAAGCCAAGGCACACTGAAACTCAGCGCACAGATGCCGCCAATGGGCGAAAAGGAATCACAGACCGCGCGGTTGGAAGTGCGGAGAGGCAACACCTGGGCGAAGCTTGCGGAAGAGCAGATCCATCCCGAGGCGCGCACAGTGACCTTCCGTGTAGACAAGTGGGATGCAAAGGCGGCGCAGGAGTATCGGGTCGCTTACGCGCAGAAGTTTCAAGGCGGGAAAACGCAAGAAGCATACTGGACCGGCTCCATCCGCGCCGATCCGGTCGAGCAAGACCAGCTCAGCGTGCTGGATGTCTCCTGCAATATCCACGCGGCCTTTCCCAATCACGGCTACGTAGCGAATGCGGCGAAGTTAAATCCCAATTTCATCGCCTTCACCGGCGACCAGTTCTACGAATCCACCGGTGGCTTCGGTGTGCAGCGCGCACCGCTCGACAAGGCGATGATCGATTACCTGCGCAAGTGGTACATCCACGGCTGGACCTGGCGCGAACTGACGAAAGACCGTCCCAGTGTCTCCCTCCCCGACGATCACGATGTGTATCAGGGCAACCTCTGGGGTGAGGCCGGTGAAGGAAAGAAGACAACCCAAGAAGCCGGTGGCTACGACATGCCGGTCGAGTGGGTGAACGTCGTTCATCGCACCCAAACGTCACATCACCCGCAGCCTTATGACGCTACGCCCTGCAAACGCGGCACCACGAATTACTACGGGGCCTTGACCTATGGTGGCATCAGCTTCGCCATCCTCGCCGACCGGCAATACAAGTCCGGCCCCGAAGGCAAGGTACCTAAGACGGGCACCCCGCGCGGCGATCACGTAAAAGATCTGAACTTTGACCCCAAGACCGCTGACGTGCCCGGATTGCAATTGCTCGGCGAGAAGCAGATGCAGTTCCTGCGCGAATGGGTGACGAATTGGGAATCGGCCGAGATGAAAGCGGTCATCTCACAAACAGTCTTCACCGCCATGGCCACCACGCACGGTTCACCGGATGGCATGTTGCGCGCGGATTATGATTCCAATGCCTGGCCACAAACGCCGCGTAACGAGGCCTTGAAGATCATCCGCAAGGCATTCGCGTTTCACATCGCCGGTGACCAGCACCTGCCGGCGTTGGTGCATTACGGTGTGGACACGCATCGCGATGCGGGCGTGGGCTTCGCCGGTCCGGCAGTGAATGTCGGCTATCCACGCTGGTGGAAGCCGGAGACGACCCAACGCGTGCGCAAAGGCGGTGGCAAAGAACTCACGGGCGATTTCACCGATCACTTCGGCAATCCCATGACCGTGCTCGCTTTCAAGAACGGATTGGAGAACGCCCAAGACCCGGATGTCTTGAAGTTCATGGAGAACAAATCCTCCGGCATTGGCATGGTGCGATTCGACAAAGTTAAACGACAGGTCATCGTGGAGTGCTGGCCGTATCTGGCGGACCCGACGAAACCGGGCACGCAATTCCCCGGCTGGCCGGTGACCTTGAACACGCGCGATAACTATGCCCGGGAAGCCGTCGCCTACCTGCCCACGCTCGAGATCAGCGGAATGAAACAGCCGCTCGTGGAGATCATCGAGGAGAAGACGGGCGAGCTGGTCTATGGCCTGCGCTTGCGGGAAGGAAAATTCCAACCGCACGTGTTTGCCCTGGGAAATTATTCCGTGAAAGTATCCGAACCCGAAACCCGCAAGAGCAAGGTGTTAAAAGGCATCGCAGCCAAGACCACGAACCCGGACGTGCTCAAAGTCTAAGCGATATCACACCTTCCGGCTGCGGAAGAAATACCGCGCGTGCGCACCCGGATGGGCCACGGCCATGACCTCGTAGTGGTTCTTTTCCAAAACCTCCGCCAGCCGCTGGACCATGGTATTGGAGCACTCGATCTGCACATCGGCGTGTTCCTTGAAATGGCGTTTCAAGGCGTCTTCGATCTCTTCAGCTTTCAGCTCCAGCCGGGTGTAGTTCCGGTCGGTAGGTGCCGTGGGCAGAAACTTCACCGCGACTTCATGAAACGCGCCCCGCTCCAGGTTGTCACCATACACCATCGCGGTCTTGCCTTCCGCCGTCTCCACCTCAAAAAGGCCGTTGCCGAGCGACTGCTGCACTTTGACCTTGAGACCGGCCTTCAAGCCGCCGCGCAAAGGGTGTTCTTTGGCTCCATCTTTGAGCGGATAGCTCTGGCCGATGACGACGGGATTCTCCATTTGCATGGACAGATTGAAGCATCGTCGGGCCGGGTTGAAAACCATTTTTCAATAGCTGCCAGTGATGAGCTTTCGGCAACAGAAGGTTTGCGGAATCTTCAGCGGGAAGCTTTATTGAAGCGACTGAAACGCATCTCACATCATGGCCTGCTGCTTTGCCTGGGACTGCTGGCCCTCACCCTGCCAGCGGCGGAGCCAGTGGACTTTCAAGGCTCGGCGCAGATGACGCCGTTTGACGAGGAGATCATTGATTACCCGCACGTCCGTGCCACCGATCCTGTGGCGGTCTTGAAGCGAAAGCTCGATTACGAAGAGATCAAGCTCAAGGCGGATGAAAAATTCGGCCTCCTGCCTTCCTTGCTCAAGGAATTGAAGATCCCGCAATCATCCCAGATGCTCGTGTTCTCCAAGACCTCGTTGCAGCGTCATTTGATTGGCCCGAAAAATCCGCGCGCCCTGTTCTTCAATGATGATGTTTATGTGGGTTACATCCCCGGATCACAGATCATCGAGATCGCCTCCTCGGATTCCAAGCTCGGCGCGGTGTTCTATACCTTGGACCAAACCGATCCGGTGAACCCGCGCCTACGCCGGGATAATCAATGCCTCGAATGCCATGCCTCCACCCGCAACATGGGCGTGCCCGGTCATCTCGCGCGGTCGTTCATCCCTGATGAAGAGGGCAAGGTGGACATGTTCAGCGGGTCGATGATGGTGAATCACAAGACGCCGTTCGAGAAACGCTGGTCAGGCTGGTACGTGACGGGTGAATCCGGCAAAATGGTGCACAACGGCAATCTGATGGGCGAAGCGGCCTTCAAGAAACAGGAAGCCGAGCCGGGCTATCTCAGCAACCAAAAGGAGCTGAAACATTTCTTCGATACGGCCAAGTATCCGCAGGGAGGCAGCGACATCGTGGCGCTCATGACGTTCGAGCATCAGGCGCATCTTCACAATTTCATCACGCGACTGAACTACGAGACCCGCATCCACCTCACCATGTATCAGCACACGCGGCATCTGCACCAGATCGTGGATGGCTTCGTGCGCTATCTGCTCTTTGCGGATGAAGTGCCGTTGCCGAATCCGGTGAAAGGCACGAGTTCATTCGCGGAAGAATTTCAGCAACTGGGACCGCGCGACAGCAAGGGCCGCTCCCTGCGCGATCTGGATCTGCAAACCCGACTGCTCAAGTATCCCTGCAGTTACCTGATCTACTCCGACCCCTTCACCCAGATGCCGCCCGAAGCAAAGGAGCTGGTCTATCGCCGCCTGCACGAGGTCCTCACCGGCAAAGAAACCGGCGAGGCGTATGCCCGCGTGACCAAAGAATCACGACAGGCCATCCGCGAAATCTTGCTGGAGACGAAGAAGGATTTGCCCGCGTATTGGCGGGAATAATGGAGGGTTCACTCGGCGGTATGGCCGAGTCTGGGGATAGTAACGGACTTGAGTGTATGAACACTTAGCAGGGACGGGTTGTCTCTATCAGAGACACAGCCCATCAAGGCTCCTATTGTATGCAGCTAAAGGAGAGTTTAGCAAATCAGCATCCCATCGAGGATAT
>JAJNBN010000608.1 GCA_021156225.1 Verrucomicrobiota bacterium
TGCTGCTGCGCCGCCATCCATCCCGCCACTCCTTCCTTCAGAGTCTGGCGCTCCTCCGCTGACAACCCTTCCGGATCAAACCGGTAACGGTAGTGCAACTGCACCAGCGGCGGCAGCTCCTTCACGATCTCCGGTTTCAACTCGCCTACGCGCTTCAACCATTGTCCCACGCTCTCGCCTTCGAACCGGTCCAGCCCCATCGCCGCGAGCTTCTGTTCCACCGCATAAAATTCTGAATCGATTCCCGGCCAATCAACGGCTTTGCCGGTTGCGACGCCCCCGTCCGTCCGCTTGATCCGGCTGCGCCGCACCAGGCGCCATCCGAGGAACGAGATGAGCACCACCATCACCCAGATCATGTTGTTCCGCAGCTTCTCGCGATCGGTCAGCCAGCGCCATTCCGAGAGTTGGAAGCGGAATTTGGACCACAAATCTTTGATGGGCTCGAACATGGAGGCATTCTTGGCCTCCTCGATCGGCATCCAGTCCGGCGGAGTCGTATCAAAATCCTTCCATACTTTCTCCGCCTTGTCGTAGTAAAGCACCCACGCGTGACCATGCCGCTCCCGCACCACGAAACGGTTCGGCGCACCTTCCGTCTCCTGCACCGCAAATCCGACCGCATAACGGGCAGGCACATCCAGTTCACGGAGCAACAACACGGTGGCCGTGGCGAAATACTCGCAATGCCCCGACCGGCTCCGCAGCAGGAAATAACTTAGCATTGTCTCGCGCGCACGCCGGTGCTGCGCCCCTTGCCAGGTATCGTAACGGAACTTGTCCACGAAGAACTGTTGCAAAGTCTGCAACTTCTTGGGCAGCGGATCATCCCTCTTCAACCCTGTCTCGCGGATGATTTCCTTGATGGCCTTGGCTTCATTATCCACCACCTGTGTGTCCGTTTCCGTCGGCTCAGAATCGATCGTCATGCCCGGCCCGTGCTTCGCCTCATACCGCGCAAACGCAGTGGCATTGGAGACGCGAATGCCGCCATAGAAGTTCGTCTCCATCTGTGCCGCCACCAGTTTATCGATCACCGCCACGCCATTGGGCGCACTCAACATGCCCCGGCCTCGCGGGAAGTACGTGGAGATGATCGCCGTCCCGGTCACTTTCTTCTCCGGCATCAAGGGCCAGGTGGAAGCATCGTTCTCGGACACGGCGTCCTCAAACTTCACCCGGATGGTCGTCCATGACGGACTTGCAAAGACGTCGTAGCTGGCCTCGCGCAAAAGCTCCACCGGTGCGCCTTGCACCTCCACACGCATCACCACCTCGCCGGAGAGTTTCAAACGGCCCAATCGCCCGATGGCGGTGCGGCTTTCATACGGATTCGAGCGCCGGTTCAACACCTTGGAAAGCCACTCGGAAAAGCTCGTCTCCACGGCGCCCTGGACCCGTTGCAACCCGATATGTCCGCTGTAGCCCAATGTCACCACCAGCAACGCCAGAGGAGCCCATACCAGTGGCGAGAAACGCCGCGGCCGGATCGCCGCCAGGGCGAAAAGCACCAGAATGCTGAGCCCCATAAAAAATACCGGATCACGCTCGTTCACCAGCGAGGTCGAGAACAGAATCATCGCGAAGTACGGATACGAGACGTTCAAGGTCCCCCGCTCCGGCGCGCCCCGCTTGAGCTGGCGCCGCCAAATCCACGAAAAAGTGCTGTAAGGCACCTGCGGATTCGAACCATACGACTGGGTCAGGACGATGGGAAAGAATACGATCGGCATCCACTGGAAGAAAATAAACGCCGTCGCAAACGCATTGTTCATCACCTGGTTGCGCTTGCTGTAATTCGTCGCCTGGAAGAACTCCATCAGGTCATTCGTCGTATCCCGTGAAACGAAGCTGTAGATGGCCGAGGCCGCAAAAAGGATCGCGCAGAAATCCCAAACACGGTAATAATCACTGCGATCCACTTCCCACCGTTGCCGGATGAGCAGGGACAACTCCACCACCCCGGCCATGGCGCAACCCACCCAAAGCATCCCGGTTTGGTAGCCCCAGAAAACCAATGCCAAGCCCAGAAGTAATGGCGGTGTTTTCATAATTGCCGCAGCGCCTCCTCGATCTTGCCGGGCCGCAATTGGTGAAATTGCCCGGGTATATCCGCCATGGGACCAAAGTCAGTGATCTCCGGCTCCTCCTGTTCCATAACGAGAAAGACCACCACCGGCACATCGAGACCGCGGAGTTTTTGGATGAACTCCCGCCTCACCGCATCCCATTTCAGCAGCACGCAGATGCAGCCGCTCACCACCGGGATGTGCTCGATCACCACATTCGCGAGCGAATTGAATCCCTTCGTCTGGCAGATGTTCACGGAGGCCAGGATCTCCAGCATTTGCTCCGTGTGCGCCAGGCCGCGACCCGCCGTGAAACAATATGCCTGCGATCCCACGAACATCAGGTCCAGCAACGAATCCTGAGTTTGAATCGTGCAGGCAAACGATGCCGCCACGGACACCGCTTCTTCAAAACGCTCGCTATACGCCACCGTATCGAACGTATCCAGGATCAACGCATGCCGCACAAAGAACTCATCCTGAAATTCCTTCACGATGGGCTTGCCCGATCGCGCCCAACTGCGCCAGTGGATGTGACGCATCGGATCACCCGGCCGGTAATCGCGTAACGAGACGAACTCCTCCGACTCACCCACCGCCGCCGCCAAGGCCACGCCGCCTTGCTGATAGCGCAGAGTTCCGGGCAAAGCGAAATGCGGGATCGGATAACGCTTTGGCAACACCAGCAGCTTGTCCTTTAGCACTAACGGTGAGATCTGCCGGAAAACGCCCAAAGGATCCATGCTGGCCGCCAGCAATCTCTCAAAATGCAACACGCC
>JAJNBN010000609.1 GCA_021156225.1 Verrucomicrobiota bacterium
CGCGCGACCTGATCATCGATGACGGCTTCATCAAGAACCTCGTTTGCACCGATTTTCTGACCGCTCCGTCCAATCCCGCCCGCATCGTCCAGGCTCCGAACGCGTCTCATATCTTTGAAGCTTACATGACGCCGGGCTCCATCATTCGCAACCAGAAACGCCAGATGATCGGTCAGACCATTCTGCATGTGCTGGTGGATCAGGAACTGAAACGGCAGGCTCCGCAGCATGCCCACGATTTTGCCTCGTATCTCAAGAAACGGGAACAGGATGAACCGGATTGGCTCAAGGTCCTCATCGGTGAACACATCCGGAGCCTGCGCTACTTCTGGCAGATATTTCCCGATGTCCTGAGCTTCCGGTTCAAGCGGTGGTTGCGCCTCCGCCCTCTCGCGAGACTCCGCGCCCTGCCCGCCACCTGCGCCGGGTTCATCGTCACCGTCATTTCCTCCTGGCTGGCCTATCGTTTCTTGAAACGCGGCTACACCTCTTACTGGCCCGACACCCGCAGTGAGGGCTTGAAAAATTTGACCCTAAACAACAACCCCCATCATGCCGGCAAACCGGCATGGCTCTAAAAACACCAAGGATACCATTATGCATGGAACTATCACCCAGAAAGTAGGCCGGATCGTTTGCGACTTCGCATTGCATCCGAATTACGTCCCCCGTTACGTCACCACCAGCATCCTCCCCGGCCAGTCCCCGCTGGATATGGAAACCCCATGGTTTTCCTATGCCGCCATCGATTTTCTGGACACTTACCTGCGGCCGGAGATGACTGTATGTGAATACGGCTCAGGCGGCTCCACCCTGTTTTTCGCCCGCCGCGTCAAATCCGTTTTCTCGATCGAGGACAATTCGGAATGGTTCAACCGCGTGCAGACCTGCCTGAAGCAGAAAAACATCACCAACGCCACGGTGACCTATTCGCCCTATGATTTTAAGAATCCGGTGGATTTTGACAAATCCGCCTACCTGCATGCCATGCCTGACGAAAAATTTGACGTGATCGTCGTGGACGGCGCCGAGGAGTGGACGCCCGTGCGCCCCACCTGCTTCCAACATGCCGAGAAGCATATCAAGCCCGGCGGCATCATCGTCGTGGATGATTCGTGGCGCTACGTCTCCCTGCGCGAGAGCAGCCTGGCCAAGGATGTGCGCGTGTTCGAGAGCGTCGGTCCCTGCCGCCCGGGTGTCACCAGCACGGATATCTATTTCTACTGATCGGACATGGAGGCCAAGGACCTAATCGGGCTGACTATAGTGTTCCTGGCGCTACTGGCTGGCACCACGCTGTGTTGCCTGTCGCGCCGGGCCAGGGAATTGGCCTTCTTTTTTCTCGTGGCGGGTACGGTGGTGACCGACCGCCTCGATATCAATTTTGTCAGTCACTACTGGTATCGCGGCACCACCCGCGGTTTCGAGTTCTCCCTGCTGGATGTGCTGGCCATCAGTCTGCTGATCGGCCAGCTCTTCCATCTCATCACCACCAAGGGACGCCTCTTTTGGCCCGCCAGCCTTATGTTTATGCTGGTGTTTGTGGCTTTTGCGGGCCTTTCCATCATTTTCGCGGAGCCCAAGATCTATGGGTTATTTGAGTTCTCCAAGATGGTGCGTTGCATCCTCGTCTTTCTCGCTGCGGCCTTCTTTGTCCGGAGCGAACGTGAACTGATGATACTCGTGCTCGCCCTCTGTTGCGTCATGGGCCTGGAGTGTCTTCTCTCCGTCAAACAAAGGTATCTCAACGGCGTTCACCGCGTGACTGGCACGCTGGAACATCCCAACAGTCTCTCAATGTATGTCTGTCTGGTCACACCGCTGCTGGTGGCCGCTTATACCTCCTCCACTCTCTCCAAATACCTGCGCATGCTCTGCTTTGTCGCCATCGGCTGCGCCAGTCTGGCCATCCTCCTCACGCTATCTCGCGCCGGCATTCCCATCTTCGCGGTGATCATGCTGGGCACGATGGTCCTGTGCGGCTCCTGGAAAATCACGATCCAGAAATGCGCCGTCGCGGTGCTCGCGATCTCTGCGATAGGCTTCATCACCTACAAGTCGTGGGATACGCTGCAAGCCCGCTATCAAGAAGCCACTTTCGCTGACGAATACCTGGATACTAAAAAAGAAGGCCGCGGCGTCTATCTTCGCATCGCATGGGCGATCCTCGAGGAAAAACCTTTCGGTGTTGGCCTGAACAACTGGTCTTATTGGGTCAGCAAAACCTACGGGGAGAAGGTGGATCTTTATTACGAAGACTACGATGACCTGGAATATCAGCCGGATAAGGTGAATCTCCCCAGTTTTCACTATGCCGCCCCGGCCCATAACCTGATGGCGCTCACGGCCGGGGAACTAGGTTTCATTGGGCTGGGCCTTTTCCTACTACTCTGGCTTCGCTGGTTCTTGATGGGTCAGGTTTTCATCTGGCGCCGGGCGACCACCACAGTCCAACGGTTCGGAGTGGGCCTATTCTTCGGACTGACGGGAGTATTTCTGCAAAGTGTAACTGAATGGACCTACCGGCAAACCGCTATCGCGTTTGCCTTTCACATCTTCCTCGGCACGTTGGCGAGCCTCTACTATTGGAGGAATCATGCGGCCGCTCCGCCGCCCCGGCGGATTGCGGTTCCGGTACGTCGCAAGCAGGAGTATGAACTGGTTTCGATGGGCGAAAGGGAATGACTATGCGAGTGGCTCACGTATTGCGGAAATATAATCCTGCCGAATGGGGCGGCACTGAAACGGCTTTGCAACGCCTCTTCAATTCACTCCGGCACCATCAGATAAACTCGGTGGTTTACTGCCCCAAGATCGATAACGGACAATTGCCC
>JAJNBN010000610.1 GCA_021156225.1 Verrucomicrobiota bacterium
ACGCGATCTCGGTGAACCAGCGGCTGAACGGAAGCCAATGGGTGTTGCTTGGCACCTACGCGGCCAGCGCGAATTCCAACATCGACGTGCTGATCTCAACTACAGGAACCAGCGGCTACGTCATTGCCGATGCCATTCGTGTCATGAGCACGGGCAACTAGTTTGGAGTTAGAAGAAGGAGGACCGGGTGTGTCCGCCGGGTTGGATTTGCCATTCCGGACCCGACATGACTGGTCCTCCTTTTCCTTTTCTCGAGTCTCTATTTCGCCTCCGCATCGCGCCGGGTGATTTCCTCGAGGCGTTTGGTCGTGAGCAGATTGAACTTTCCGCCGTTGCGGGATGACAGCGCGGAGAGATTTTTTTGCGCCGCCTCGTTTGACTCGGCGGGGCCGACGAACAGGAACGTATTGATGGAGGCGCGTTCGCGGAGCAGGCCATACTGGAGCCGGGAGACGTGGTTCAGAACATCGGAGAACTCGGCATGCTCGTGACCCGTGGTCGGGCGGGCGATTTCAGCGCTGGTCGGGGTGTCCCACATGAGGCGGCCTTCTTTGTCGGTCCATCCCGTGGGATCGAGCTTGAGGGTGAAGCCGGCACGCTTGAGCGCCGCCTGGAAATCCGGGGCGAGGACGCGGCGGATATCCTGAATGATGAACGGGTCTTTATTCTGCGCGACCAGCTTGCGGTTGATGGCGTCGAAGTCGGCGCGGAGTCTGGCGACGGCTTTGCTGCGGGCGGCCGCGATGGCCTTCAGGTCGTAGCCCTCGCGTATCAGACGCGCAAAAAGTTCCGCCACCTCTTTCTTGCGGGCTTCGTAAATGCGATCCACCTCCGCCCGGGAGAGCTCTTTGGCGCCCGGCCCGGCGGAACCGGTGATGATGAAGATGGTGTCGGGTTTTTGCTCGAGCGCGGCGTGAAGGGCGTTGAGCCAGGTTGCGGGACGATATTCGGGATCGAGTTTGAGACTTTCAGGCGGATCATATTTCCAGCGGGGCGAAGCGGCGGGAATCGAGCGCATGCCGAGGGTTTGAAGATCGGAGTTGATGGGCTTGAGCCATTCGAAAAACGCGGTCTTGCTGGCAACGGTCGCAGGTTGGAGTTCGCTGGCGAAAAGGCGGACGGAGTAGTTGCCATCGAACAAAATGACGTTGAATCCGTTTGCCGGCGGCAGGGTGCTGACCAGGCGGGAGATCTCGGTGCGCAAGATTTCAAAGGCGCGAAAGCCGCCTTTTCTGATGTCCATGAGCGAGGAGCTGATATCCACCACGAAGACCACTTTGCTGGCGCGTTGGTTGGTTACGCCCAGGAAGCTCATGCTCATGAAGCCACGACCGCCGAGTGCGTTGGCTGTGCCAACGCCGGTATTGTAGCCCGTGCCGGTGCCGACTGCGCCCATGCCTTTGCCGAAGCCCATGCCGCTGAGCGAACTGGCGCCGACGGACGGCAAGTCGGGCAAGGCGGGCATCTGCAGGGCGTTTTCGGCGGTGGAAAAAATGCGGGCGGCTGAAACCGGGGAGGAGCTGGCGGAACCACCGCCCTTGCGGGCGACCTGAAGACGGTGTTCGACCTGTTTTTGTGCGATTGAGGGCTCGGAAGCGGCGGACGCCTCAAACGTCTTCTTTTTCCCGATGATCTGCTCGGTGACGAAGTAACCGGCGATCATGATCAGGAGCACGTGGATGCCGATGGTGATCAGCAGGGGCACACTTGCGGTGATGCGACGGTAAAGGTTCGGATGGGGAGAGGCCATTGGGGGTTGGGGGGCTATACGGGCGATGTCTCGCTCGCTGCCCGCGAGGTGTCATAGCGACGAAGGCGCTCACGTTGATTTGGCGGTATATGCACCGACGGATGCGGGAGAACTCTCAAGAAAGCACCATGGGGAATCCCCGTCGCTCAATCGGAAAGGCTTATGCCGTTTCTTAAAAAGTTATTTATAAATCTCACTTGGATGAAGGGCACCCGGCTTTGATTTCGATATAAGGCCCGGTGAAAAGTCGCACTTGCGGTGGAGAAAAGTCTGTTCATTTATCTATAAATTCAGCCTGTGCTACCGGAACACCAACCGCTAAAATGCAGCTTGCACGACTGGGGAAGCCTGCGCTCCCAGCTCATCTACGTGAACAACGGGCCTATGCCCGATGGCTCGGCAAATGGCTCCCACGAGAGACACAACGAACTGAGCGCATGGCTGCTGCGGACGGGTTGGGCGCGCCTTGAAGCCGACGGACGGGAACGCGTGGTTCACCCCGGGCAATGGCTGATCTGCAGCGGAAAAAAAATCCGGCAGGAACTTTCCCACGACGTTTCGCTGCTTTCTGTGCGGATCCGTCATAATTGGCCCGAGGGAACCCCGCTGTTTTCCGGGGGGCCACTTTGCCTGTTTGATGCTGGCGGCTACCCGGAGTTGGAATCCATCGCGATGGAAATGGTCCGTGATGTGGGCACGGTCAACTGGGGGTCTCTGGATCGAAACTACGCCTTTCTTTGGGAAAACCGCATCAGCTACCGCGCGTATATGCGGCAGCAGGCGCATCTCCATCTGTGGCTCTGCGATCTGGCCGAGGTGCTGGTTCGGGAAGGCTGGATGCTTGAGATTCCCGCGGGGGTGGACGCCCGTCTGGCGCAGGCCCTGTTCGTCATTGATCGTCAGGATATTGACGGACCTTGTCCCGTTCGGGAGATGGAAGCGGCGAGCGGGTTGACCATCAAGAAGCTCAACCGGATTTGCGAAGGCTCTTGTGGGATGACGCTCCACGCCTATTGGGAAAAACGTCGGATCGCACGAGCACGACAGGCATTGGAGCAGGGCGGATTAAATGTGAAGGAG
>JAJNBN010000061.1 GCA_021156225.1 Verrucomicrobiota bacterium
TTCGACGATACGGTGGAGGGTTACGACAAGGAGATTTCCGATCCGATCGGCAGCTCCTTCCAGGTATACGCCCATTGCCGCGATGAGATCGAGCAGGGTGTGCTTTCTGCGATCAAATTTATCGAGCATACGGAATCAGCAGGTGCCGCGCAGGCAAACATGATGAAGAAAACAGTGGCGATCGGTTCGGATCACGGCGGGTTCAAGCTGAAAGAAGCGCTCAAGAGCCATCTGCAAGGGCAGGGCGTGACGGTGGAAGATCTGGGGACGCTCTCGACCGAATCGACGGATTATCCAGACTTCGCGCATGCGGTGGCCCAGTGTGTGGTGCGTGGACAGGCGGATGAAGGAATCTTGGTCTGCACGACGGGTGTGGGTATGAGCATCACGGCGAACAAAGTCTCGGGCATCCGGGCCGCCTTGGTCTTCAATGAAGAGATGGCCGCACTCAGCCGCCAGCATAATAATGCGAATGTGATTTGCCTGGGTGAGAAACTGGTTTCCACCGAACAGGCCAAACGGATCGTAGATACATTTTTGAACGCCCGCTTCGAAGGCGGACGGCATGAAAGACGAGTAAATAAGATGGAGAAAACTGCTTCAACGTGCTGCGGCCCGATGGCCCAGACCCTTGCCCAAACCGACCCTGAGATCGCCAAATTGATCAATCAGGAGCGCCAGCGCCAACAGGAAAATATCGAGCTCATCGCGAGCGAGAACTTCACCAGCCCCGCGGTGATGGAAGCCCAAGGCTCGGTGCTGACGAACAAGTACGCGGAAGGTTATCCCGGCAAGCGCTGGTACGGCGGGTGCGAGAACGTAGATGTGGTGGAGACGCTGGCCATTGACCGGGCGAAGCAGCTTTTCGGCGCCGAGCACGCCAACGTGCAGCCGCACTCCGGCTCTGGCGCGAACATGGCTGTTTACTTCGCCATGCTGAAGCCCGGTGACAAGATGCTGACCATGGACCTGAGCCATGGCGGTCACTTGACCCACGGCAACAAGGCGAATTTCTCCGGCAAGTTTTTTGAGATCGTCCACTACGGTGTGCGCAAGGAAGATGAACGCATCGATTACGATCAGCTCGCGCAGATGGCACGGGAACATAAGCCGAAGATGATCACGGTGGGGGCGAGTGCCTATCCGCGCATCATTGATTTCAAGCGCATGAGCGAGATCGCCCAAGAGGTCGGCGCGCTCATGCTGGCGGACATCGCGCACATCGCCGGACTGGTGGCGGCGGGCATCCATCCGAATCCGGTGCCCTATGCGGATTTCGTGACAACGACCACGCACAAGACCCTGCGCGGACCGCGTGGTGGCTTGATCATGTGCAAGGCGAAATATCAGAAGGAAATCGATTCGCAGGCGTTCCCGGGCATCCAGGGTGGACCGCTGATGCACGTCATCGCCGCGAAGGCCGTTTGCTTCCAGGAAGCGTTGCAGCCGGGCTTCAAGAACTACCAACAGCAGATCGTAAAGAATGCGGCCGCTTTGGCGCAGGGCATGATCAAGAACGGCTACCGTTTAGTCAGTGGCGGTACGGAGAATCACCTCATGCTAGTGGACGTCGGCGCCAAAGGCATCACGGGCAAGGATTCCCAGATCGCGCTTGATGAAGCCGGCATCACGACGAACAAGAACACGATTCCTTTTGAGACGCGCTCGCCGTTCCAGGCCAGCGGTGTCCGCCTAGGCACGCCTGCGGTGACTACTCGCGGCATGAAAGAGGCTGAAATGGCGGAAATCGCCGACATGATCAGCGAAGTGCTCAAAGACATAAAAAACGTTGACGCCGCACACTCTGTGCGCGAACGTGTGAAGCGCTTAACCGCCAAGTTCCCTCTGCCATATTGATTTATGGCATGGTGAACCCCGCACTGAACCCCCGGTAGCAATACCGTTCAGTAACCAACAACTCCCCTAAGAGAACGTGGATGCAGCATCCGCGTCGCAGGGGCTTATATCTGCGCCGGTTACGGTTTAAGCACCGGCGCGTATTTTACACGTAGACATATGGCAAAAGCACCCAAAAAGGCCACCACGAAGAAGGTGGCAAAGAAGGCCGTCGCCGCCGAAACGGAGCAGCCCGTATTGATCGAAACTCCGGAAGTGGTGGCGAAGCCCGTACCCCCTCCGCCCGCGCCGGTTGAAAAGCCGGTAGAGAAAATTGAAAAAGCGGTTCAGGCTGAACCGGCAAAACCGGCGCCTGCACCGACTCCCGCTCCCCAAAAGCCCGCGGCTGTAGTAAGACCGCCCGCGCCTGCTCCGGTGGCCCCTCCGGTTTCGCGACGCATCGAAACCTCTGATGAACTCGAACCGCCCAAACATGCGGTGGAAGAGCGGGAAGAAGAGGAAACTGCCGCACCGCGCAACGCGGATGGGTCAGTGACGCCGCAGATCCGTATCAACATCAGCCAGCTCCAGGCCATGGCCATCGGTGAGCTGAACAAGATGGCGAAGGAGATGGGGATCGAGAACTTCGGGACGATGAAGAAACACGAGGTTATCTTCCAGATCCTGCAGAAGAACGGCGAACGCAACGGTATCCTCTTCGGCGAAGGTGTGCTGGAGATCTTGCCGGAAGGCTTCGGCTTCCTGCGGTCGCAGAGTTTCAATTACCTGCCGTGCCCGGAAGATATCTATGTATCGCCTTCGCAGATCCGCCGTTTCGATCTGCAGACGGGTGACATCATCGCCGGTCAGATCCGTCCGCCGAAAGAAAAAGAACGTTTCTTCGCGCTGTTGAAGGTGGAATCCGTCGGTCATGAAGACCCGGACAAAGCGAAGGACAAGACGCATTTCGACAACCTCACGCCGTTGTTCCCGAACAAGCGTTTCCTGCTGGAAACGGCTTCGGATGAATTCTCCACACGCGTGTTGGACTTGGTCTGCCCCATCGGTAAAGGCAGCCGTGGTCTGATCGTCGCTCCGCCTCGTACCGGTAAAACGGTGCTGATGCAGAAGCTGGCGAACGCCATCATCAAGAACAATCCCGAGTGCTATCTGTTCATTTTGCTCATCGACGAACGTCCTGAGGAAGTGACGGACATGGAGCGCTCCTGCCGTGAGGCGGAAGTGATTGCGTCCACCTTCGATGAACCGCCGGAACGCCATGTGCAAGTGGCCGAGATGGTGATCGAGAAGGCCAAGCGCATGATCGAGCACAAGAAGGATGTGGTCATCCTGCTCGATTCCATCACGCGTCTCGCCCGCGCTTACAACACGGTGCAACCGCACTCCGGCAAGATCCTGTCCGGCGGTGTGGATGCGAACGCGTTGCACAAGCCGAAGCGTTTCTTCGGTGCAGCTCGTAACATCGAAGAGGGTGGTTCGCTGACGATCATGGCGACCGCGCTGGTGGATACCGGCTCCCGCATGGATGAAGTCATCTTCGAGGAATTCAAGGGCACGGGTAACATGGAAGTGCATCTGGACCGCCATCTGGTGGACCGCCGCATCTTCCCCTCGATCAACATCGAGATGTCCGGCACGCGCAAAGAAGAGCTGCTGTATCACCCCGACGAGTATGGTCGCGTGGTCATGCTTCGCCGTGCGCTTACAGGTGTGCCGCCGGTCGAGGCGATGGAACTGATGCTGAACAAGCTGAAGAAGACGCGCAGCAATATCGAGTTCCTGCTGACGATGATGATGGGCCAGTAAGCTGGCCGTCAGTCTTAGAAATTACGAAAGCTTCCGGTGATGAACCGGAGGCTTTTTCTTTGGGGATAGGGAAACATCGAAGCCGATTGCACCGGCGGGCCGATAGGGGATAGGTATTGCGGCACTATGGACGCAACGGATTTTTGGACGTTGCTGTGGCCGAGGACCCCGACCTATCGGTACGGGGCAGGCGGCCACGCTCCATCAGCAGGGTTGGTGGCCCCAGTCGTTGTATTTCAGGTCTTCTTCGAAGGCGGCCATCTGTTCTTCTTTGGAGAGCTGCTTGACGGCGGCGGGAGCGGGAGTCGGAGTGGGAGAGTCAGCGGAAAGTGGTGCCGGGGTAATGGCTTTCGGCTCGGCTGCCGGGGAGGCAGTTGTTGCTGGCGGCGGATTGGAGACTTGGTCAGCCATAACGTAAGTCACTTTACCGCAAGGCGGGTAATTAGCCAATAGGGAAGGAAGAAGCGCGATTTCTCATCATTTTGTGTGGATGTATTGAGATACATGGTTAACGGAAATTTTTCGGAAAACTGTCAGACTGCGAGGCGTGAAGTTGAAATATTGTGTTGTTATAGGAGTTATAGCGAGCGGAAGGATACCGCGGGAACAGAATGGGCAGTAGAGTGGAGGCATGAAAAACGGAAATCTAGTCCGGGAATAATGGTGAATAGCGAGGCTAAGGGTAACGGATGAACGGAAAAGATGCCAAATTTTGGAGGTCGAAAATGACAAGCAAGAAGATCAGGACGTGTGAAATGAAGATGACACAAAAGGGGCATAGGCCGATTGGCTGCCAAGGGAGAGCGGGATATAACCCGCTTAAGCTGAACTTATTTTTCAAACGGTGTTTGAATAGTTTTGCAGGTTGCCTTGTCAAAATGGGCAACTTGACCCGTTCCCTGACGGCGCAACTTCCTGTGGACAGGATATTTGTTGCCTCCAGCCAAGGGCAAAAGCTAGCTTAGAAAGTTCTGTGGCAAAGCGTTTAACATATAAAGTTTGGTCGTGCGCCTTGGCGTTCGGAACCTTGTTTTTGGCCGGATGCCGTGAACCGGCGCAGATACAGGTGTATCAGGTGCCGAAAGAGACGAGCGAACGGGCGGAGCGTCATTTTCCGGGCGATGGCCATGATCATTCAGGCACGACCGAGGGAATGCGCCAGCCAGAAGCCAGCCGTCCAGCCAGGCCCAGTGTCACGTACAAAGTTCCGGAGGGCTGGGTGGAGGTGCCACAAAACCAAGTCAGTGTGGCGAATTTCAATATCGTGGGCGAGAACGGGCAGAAGGCGAATGTCTCGATCGCCCCGTTGCCACCGCTGGCCAATCGGGAAACCGAGGTGGTGAACATGTGGCGGCAGCAGATGGGGTTGGCGGAGATCTCCAAAGAAGAGACTGACAAACTGATGTCTGAGGTGGAGGTGGCAGGAAAGAAGGGTAAACTCTTCGACTTGGCCAGCGCCGGCAGCGCGACGGAAGGGGTGCAGCGGATTGTCACGGCGATGCAGCATGAGTCGGATGCGAGCTGGTTTTACAAGATTTCTGGGGATGACAAGCTCGTTGCGAAGGAGAAGGCGAAGTTCATCGAATTCATCAAGTCGGTGAAATTTGGTGCGTCTGCGGCCGGGACGACAGCATCTGTTTCGGCGCCAGTCCCAACTGGCTCAGGTGGGGATTGGCAATTGCCGTCAGGCTGGAAAGTGGTCGCTCCGGGCGCGATGCAGACCGCGAAATATCAGGTGACGGGAGAAAAAGATGCAACCGGAGAGGTCACTGTGAGCGTCTTTCCTAGTGATACAGGTGGGAATCTGGCGAATGTGAACCGGTGGCTGGGACAGGTGAAATTGCCGCCTGTGGATGAAGCAGGCCTGGCGAAGATGATGCAGCCGCTTGATCCGGCGAATCCGAAAGCGGTGCTGGTGGACATGGATAATAAAGGCGACCGGATGCTCGGCGCAATCGTGCCGCGGGGCGGACAATGGTTCTTTTACAAGTTCCGTGGCAACACGGCCTTGGTGGAGGCAAATAAAGCGGCCTTCATCGCCTTTGCCAAAGCAGAGCCGCAATTTTAGCAGCTAAATCATTTAGCATGGAAAAAATCTGGAAAATAATCTCTTCGCTGAAGCTGACAGTGATCCTGTTGGGACTCAGCGTGGTGCTGGTGTTCATCGGCACGGTGGCGCAGGCGGATGAGGGGCTTTACACCGCGCAAGAGCGTTACTTTAAACATTGGTATGTGCCGTATTTCAGCTTTTTCGGCAGCAAAGTGCCCGTGCCGCTTCCGGGCGGATATCTGCTGGGCACGGCTTTATTGATCAACCTGATCGCGGCGCACATCACCCGCTTCAAATGGGGTTGGAAGAAGTCGGGGATTTTCATGACGCACATAGGCGTCATCATGTTGCTGGTGGGACAACTGGCGACGGATTTGTTCTCGCGGGAGACGCAATTGCGTTTCGCGGAAGGAGAGAAGAAGCATTATTCCGAGAGCGCGATGGATTATGAATTGGCGATCGTCTCCGACGTGAATGCGGATACGGAAGAAGCGGTGGTTATCCCCATGTCACTCATCAACAAGGGCGGCGAAATCAAGCATGAGAAACTGCCTTTCACGCTGAAGGTTAAAGAGATGTGGCCGAATTCGGACATCTCCTTCCGGGCACCGATGGAAAACAACAAGCCGCCGCTGACCACCAATGGCGTGGCGCAACGGTTTCATTTTGTCGAAGAAGCACTGACCAAGGAGATGGACAAGAAAAATATCCCGATCGTGATCGTGGAAGTGATGGAGGGGCAGGAGAACCATGGAGCCTGGGTGGTGCCGGGATGGGCAGGGGATAGCACGCTGGTTTCGGCCGTCCATTTTGACTATGAGAGGCGAGCTGGTCATGAAGCGGCCACGGCCATATCAACGGCTCTCAGCAAGCCCCAGACCGTGGAGGTGAAAGGCAAGAGCTATTCGTTGTCAGTTCGTCCAGTGCGTGCTTATGAGCCCTATTCCATGACGTTGCTCAAGACCACGCATGCAGTTTATCCGGGAACAGAGATTCCCAAGGATTTCCGCAGCCGGGTATTGATCGAGAATCCGAAGACCCAGGAAAAGCGTGAGGTAGATATTTATATGAACAACCCGCTGCGCTATTCGGGGCTGACGTTCTTTCAGAGCCAGATGGGCAAAGATGAACTGGATCGCAGCCGGGGAACCAGCGTGCTGCAGGTGGTGCGCAATCCTAGCTGGCTGACGCCTTATGTGGGCTGTTTGGTGGTCGGGCTCGGGCTGCTGGTGCAATTCATGATTCATCTGGTCGGATTCATCTCAAAACGGAGGGCAGCATGAGAAAGATATTTTCCCTGATACTTTTTGCCATACTGGCGCTTTTATCCGCCCCAGTCGCGCAAGCTGAGTCTCTGGATTTCAAATCCTTCGGCAAACTGCCGGTGTCGTTCAACGGTCGTTTTCAGCCGCTGGATTCGCTGGCTCGCAATTCATTGCTGCAGATCCGGGAGAAGCAGAGCCTCTATCTGAAGGAGGAGAAGCGCACGATGCCGGCCATCGAATGGCTGGCGGAAGTGATGATGAACCCGGAGAAGGCAGATGGCCGTAAGGTCTTCCGCATCGATCATCCGGATGTGGTCTCGATGCTGAAACTGCCGGAGAAGAACGAAGCGGCGGGTGAGGATGGCAAACATTATTCATGGAACCAGATCCTGCCAAATCAAGACGCGCTCTCCGGTTTTGATGCGGAACAGAAGCGGATCGTGAAGATTGAGGCTTCACATCGCAATCCCTTCGAGCGTGCCATCATGAAGTTGCACGAGCGGTTGGTGCTGTACATGCGGCTTAAGAGCACCCTGCAACCGCCGGATGCGAAGGATTGGGCGGCTGAGGTGGCGAATTACAAGGCATTGATCGAACCCGGTGTGGCCGCTGTGCGCGCGCAACAGGCGGGGCGCCAGTATGATGAGGATGCCTTCGACCGGTTCGTCAATTATGCCCAGCGGTTCGACGTGATGAACCGGTTCGAGGCTCCGTTGGTGGTGCCGCCGCATCATCCAGAAGTCCCCAAGGACGAATGGATGCGGATGGGCGAGGCCTTACTGGAGGCGGCCCGGGGTGAAAAAATGCACAGTTCCGTGGAATTCTACGGATCGATTGTTTCGGCTTATCGCAAAGGTGAACCGGCGCTTTTCAACCAGAAGATAGGCGAGTATTCGGCGAGTCTGAAGCCGGAGTTCACCAAGCAATTGAAAAAGGCGAATGCAGAGCATTTCTACAATAGCTTCCAGGCGTTTTATCGCGCCATGGTGTTGTATGTGATCGCGTTCCTGCTGGCGTGTTTCTCGTGGTTCAACATGAGCAAGTGGCTGCGGATCTCAGCCTTCTGGCTGATCTTCACCGGTCTTATCATCCACACGGCCGGGCTGATCTTCCGCATGTGGCTGGAGGGACGCCCGCCGGTGACGAATCTTTATTCGTCCGCTATTTTCATCGGTTGGGGCGCGGTGATCCTCGGGCTGATCTTGGAACGTTTTTACAAGGATGGCATTGGTTCAGTGGTAGCATCCATGATCGGGTTTATCACGTTGGTGGTGGCGCATAATCTGTCCTTGGGCGGTGATACCATGGTGATGATGCAAGCCGTGCTGGATACGAATTTCTGGCTGGCGACGCATGTGGTGATCATCACTCTGGGGTATGCGTCCACATTTGTGGCCGGCTTTCTGGCGATTGTGTACTTGGCCCGGGGTGTTTTCACCAATGGCCTGACGGACGCTTTAAGCAAGGCGCTTTCACGCATGGTGTATGGCATCGTGTGCTTTGCCACGCTGTTCAGTTTTGTGGGCACAGTGCTCGGCGGCATCTGGGCGGATCAATCTTGGGGTCGCTTCTGGGGTTGGGATCCGAAGGAGAACGGTGCGTTGATCATCGTGTTGTGGAATGCACTCATATTGCATGCCCGGTGGGGCGGTATGGTCAAGGAACGGGGCATCATGAACATGGCCATCTTCGGCAATATCGTGACGGCATGGTCCTGGTTCGGCACGAATATGCTGGGCATCGGCCTGCACAGCTACGGTTTCATGGATTCGGCGTTCAAATGGCTTATGGTGTTCATGGTCAGCCAGTTGGCGCTTATCGGGCTAGGCTTGCTGCCCATTAAATTCTGGGGCAGCGCCAAGAATCTTTCCAAAGGAGATGATGAACCGCCCGTAAAACCGGGCAAGAACGACAAGGGTGCCAAGAAGGCGGATGGAAAGCTGGCCACGGCTTGAAAAGGGCCGGTTAGGCGCGACATTCGGCAGTCCTTTAATTCTTTGACGCTGTAGGGGCGTTCCCGTAGCGTTTGCCTTCCGATTAACCGGACGTAAGACACATGATAGGGCTAGTACTAAAGAAAATTTTCGGCTCCAAGAACGAACGAGAGATCAAGCGGATGCAGCCGATCGTTGCCAAAATCAACGAGTTGGAGCGTGAGCTGCAATCCAAGCCAGACGAGGTTCTGCGCGAGAAAACGGCGTTCTGGAAGGAAAAGCTGTCCAAGATCAAGGACGATGCCGAGTTGAAGCGTGAGCTTGAGGCGGTGCTGCCGGAGGCTTTTGCCGTGGTGAAGAACGCGTGCCGGCGTCTCTGCGGCAAGGACATCATGGTGCGGGATCATCCGCTGCGCTGGGAAATGGTGCCGTTCGACGTGCAGTTGGTCGGCGGCATGGGCCTGCATAACGGGATGATCGCGGAAATGGCCACCGGTGAAGGCAAGACGCTCGTCGGTACCTTGCCGACTTATCTGAACGCCCTTTCTGGTCGCGGTGTGCACGTGGTGACGGTGAACGATTACCTCGCGGCCCGCGATAGTGAGTGGATGGGCGCGGTGTATCGCTTTCTCGGCTTGACCGTTGGTTGCATCCTCCATGATCAACCGCCAAGTGTGCGTCGCGAGCAGTATAACTGCGACATCACCTACGGCACGAACGCCGAATTCGGTTTCGATTACCTGCGCGATAACGGCATGGCCACGCGCAAGGAAGACCAGGTGCAACGCGGGCATTACTTCGCCATTGTGGACGAAGTGGACTCCATCTTGATCGATGAAGCGCGCGTGCCGCTCATCATCAGCGGGCCCGCCGTGGTGAGCCGCGATAACAAGATCTACGAACAGCTCAAACCGGGCATCGAAGGTCTCGTGCAATCGCAACGCCGCCTGTGCAAACGCTATCTGGATGAGGCCGATGAACTGGTCAAAAAACTCAAGAGCGGCAACATCGAAGGTGACCGTGAAAATCTCGAACACGAGATCGGCATTTTGCTTTATCGCGTGAAACTCGGTCAGCCGAGGTCTGAAGGTTTGGCGCGTTTGTTGGAAGATGCGGAGAATCTCCGAATGCTGAACAAGGTGGACTTGGAGCTGCACGCTGACCAGACGAAGAAGGATCTCTACGCGCAGAAGGAAGAGTTGTTCTTCGCCATCGAGGAAAAGAGTCACGAGGCGGATTTGACGGAAAAGGGCCGTGAGTATCTAAGCCCGCAAGATCCGGATGCGTTCATGATGCCGGACATCGTCAGCGCCTATCACGAGATCGATAATGGCCCTGAGCAAGACGTCCGCAAACGGGCGGAGATGAAGACCAAGGTGCAGGGTGAGTTCGAGGCCAAGGCCGAACGCATCCATAGCATCGCCCAATTGCTGAAGGCTTTCTGTCTGTATGAGAAGGACGTGCAGTACGTCGTAGAGGATAACAAAGTCATCATCGTGGATGAGAACACCGGCCGCAAGATGACCGGCCGCCGCTGGAGCGATGGTTTGCATCAGGCTGTGGAAGC
>JAJNBN010000062.1 GCA_021156225.1 Verrucomicrobiota bacterium
CCACGGCCTTTTCCTGAATGTTGAACTTGGGTGCCTCATTCTTCTTAGTGGCTTTCTCCTGGGTGATCCCATCCTGGGCGGAGAACACCATGATCCCGCCTACGAGGGCTGCCGTAAGACCCGCGAGCGACATGCGTAAGTATTTCATAAAATGATGCGTTTCGTTATCCGGGAATCCCCCGGCTTTTAAGGCTATCTACTAATCTACAGCCTTTTCTATCTGTAGCAATGGACATGACACCCTCTGTTTTTGTTCAAGAAAACCGAAATTCCGTGACAGTACGGAGAACTTTTCAACCTCCAAAAACCTTGGACATATCCCGCCCTTCCGTGTTCTATACGAGGCTCTATTTATTGATTGGATGAGTATGGATGAGACAAATTCGTTGATCGAACAGCGCAAGGCCAAGCTGGCCTCGCTCCGCAGCAAGAACATCGACCCGTTCCGTAACAAGTTTACGCCCACGGAGAAATGCGCGGAAGCCCGTGGAAATTACACTGAAGGTCGCCCCGTGGAACTGGCCGGCCGCATCACCGCGCACCGGGACATGGGCAAGTCCATGTTCATCGACATCAAGGACCAGAGCGGTCGCATCCAGGTTTACGCCCAGAAGAATGTCATCGGGGAAGAGCAATTCGACATCTTCCGCCATCTCGACCTCGCCGACTTCATCGGCGTGAAGGGCACGCTCTTCACCACCAAGACCGGGGAGATCTCCGTGAAGCTTGAAGCCTTCACCATCCTCGCCAAGGCCCTCCGTCCCCCCCCGGCCAAGTGGCACGGTCTGGAGGATATGGAGACTCGCTACCGCCAGCGTTACCTCGACCTCATTGCCAACGACGACGTCAAGAAGGTGTTCCTGCAGCGCAGCGCCATTGTTCATGAGATCCGTGGTTTCTTCCATTCTCGCGGTTATGTGGAAGTAGAGACGCCCGCGATGCAGCCGATTCCTGGTGGTGCAGCCGCACAACCGTTTAAGACTTTCCACAATGCATTGGGCTGCGAGTTCTATCTGCGCATCGCGCTGGAACTTTACCACAAGCGCCTGCTCGTAGGTGGCATTGATCGTCTGTTCGAGATCGGCAAGAACTTCCGCAATGAAGGACTCTCCCGCCGTCATAATCCGGAGTTCACCATGCTGGAGGCCTACTGCGCCTTTGGTGATTACGAGACGATGATGGAAACGGTGCAGTCACTCATCACGGGCATTGCGCAGAAGGTGCTCGGCACGCTGATGATCGAGCACAAGGATGCAGAAGGGAAAGTCATCAAGACGATCGACCTCACGCCCAACTGGCGCCGGGCGAAGTACAAGGACTTGGTGCGTGAAGTGGCTGGTCACGATTGGTTTGATGTCACGACGGAAGAACGTCGCCGTCGCGCGACGGATGACTTGAAGCTGGGTGGAGATATCGCTGCGGCTTACGAGGACTTTGAGATCACCGGTGCGGTGTTCGAGAAGCTGATTGAACCGAAGCTCATCAACCCGACCTTCGTCACTCACCTGCCCAAAGAATTGGTGCCCCTAGCCAAGCTCACGCCCGATGACCCAACTACCGTTGAGGTCTTCGAGTGCTGCATCAACGGTCAGGAAATCTCGCCCGGTTACACGGAACAGAATGATCCGATCCAGCAGCGCGAAACGCTGGAGCATCAAGCCGGTGGCGAACAGCAGAAGCTGGATGAGGACTTCCTTGTGGCTTTGGAACACGGCATGCCGCCCGCTGGCGGCATCGGCATCGGCATCGATCGCCTCTGCATGATGCTGCTCGGCCAGGAAAGCATCCGCGATGTGATCCTATTCCCGCAGTTGAAGCCGAAGCAGTAGGTCTTCACCCGCTAAACACGCGAAAAGACGCTAAAGTTTACGACAAGAAAAACCCGGCTGGTTTAAACCTGCCGGGTTTTTATTTTCCCAAATATTTGGCGACTTTTGGCGTGTTTAGCGGGAAACCAATCACTTCCTTTTCTCGTCGGCATCTATGAAGTCGATGAAGGTCTTGATGTCATCGCGATGCGACAAGCCCGCTGACTCTTTCCGCTGCTTGAGACGGTCTTGCATTGCGGCATCGTCGGCCTTGGGATAGTTCAGCATGCCATCGGCATGGGCTTTCTTGTCAGCGTCCGATTTTTTTACATTCTTGGCCACCCAATCAGCCACTTCCCCGTCGGTGATTGTGCCCTTGACTACCTCGATGAATTGCTCATGCGTCAGGCCGGAGGCTTTGAGCCAGGCGCTGTCAAATCCCTTGCCGAAATTCGGCTGATAATCCGCAGACAGTTTGCCAGCGAGATGCAGGCGGACTTTGTCGATATAGCGTGGCAGATGCATCCAGCCGCTCATGGTTTCGCGCGGGCTGCGAGGGTAAATCAGATCACTCATAATTGCGCATCAGTTTGTCCCCCAAAGGCTTGAGGGCAATCTAAAACTGCAAATGCATCATCTTGAGGAGTCTTGACAAAATTATGTGCATAATACACCTATTGCAATGTGCAACGAACGGCTGAAGCTACTGCCATCAACAATTTGAATCATCCGCTAGGGTTCATCGTGAACCGGACGGCTTACATCATCCGGGTGCGGATGAGGGAGAAACTCAAGCGGGAAGGCTATTCGCTCACACCTGAAGAACTGGCCATCATCCATCATCTCTGGCAGGAGGACGGCCAGACGCAAAGCCAGCTCGCCAACTCCACCATCCGTGAACGCACCACGACTACCCGCATCTTGGACGGGCTGGTGCGGAAAGGTTTGGTGGAACGCCGCGGCCACCCAGATGACCGCCGGAAAGTCTGCGCCTGGCTGACCAAGAAAGGCCTGCAACTGCGTGACCGTCTTCTGCCGGTGGCCTTGCAGATGGCAAAGCACGGCACCTCAGGTTTGTCCGCCAAGGATATCGAGATCACCATGCGCACACTGTCGCATATCCAAAACAACTTGCTGAAACTGGACCTCGGTGCTCCGAAAGATTGAGGCTGTTATGAAACGTCTAAACCCATTGTCCGCCCTCTCCCTGAGCCTGCTGGTTTTGCTCCTCGCGAGCGGATGCAAGCCCAAGTCCGACGGTTCCTGGCAAGGCTATATCGAGGGCGAGTATGTGTATGTCTCCGCTCCAGTTGGAGGCACACTCACCACCTTGAACGTCAAGCGCGGTGATACGGTGAAGAGTGCGCAACCACTATTCAGCCTAGAGAATGTCGCGGAAAGCGCAGCGGCCCAAGAGGCAGAGCAGAAGCTCGCCCAAGCCAAGGCGAAGCGCGACAACTTGCTGAAAGGCCGGCGTCCTTCCGAGATCGCCTCGCTTGAAGCCAAGCTGGCACAGAACAAAGTTTCCTCCGCACTGGCTGAACGTGAGCTTGGCCGCCTGACCACGTTGCAGAAGAATAACAGTGGCGCCATTTCTCAAGAGCAGCTAGATCAAGCCCGAACTAAGTTCGACGCCAGCAAGGCCGAAGCGCAAGCAATCGAAGCCGATATCGCCACCGCCAAACTCGGGGCACGTGAGGATGAGATAAAAACGGCTGAACTGGAGATCGCCGTGCTGGAAGCCGCGTTGGCCAAGGTCCGCTGGGCTGTGGATCAAAAGCAGCAAGCTTCCCCCACCGATGGAGTTGTGCACGATACGCTATATCGCGCCGGAGAATTCGTGGCCGCAGGCAGCCCGATTGTTTCTTTGCTGCCGCCCCAGAACATCAAGGTTCGGTTCTTTATTCCTCAGGATAAGCTGGCCACAATCAAGACAGGCTCACCTGTGAACATCTCCTTTGACGGCGCTGCCAAGGTCTATGCCGCCACGGTCAGTTACATCGCCACACAAGCCGAGTTCACGCCGCCGGTGATCTACAGCCAGCAGACTCGCTCCAAGCTCGTCTTCATGATTGAGGCACAGTTCAGTCCGACGGACAGCTCGGCCTTGCATCCTGGCCAACCGGTGGACGTAAAGCCTGCTTCTTAGTAAACGTGCAAGCCCACGAACAAAGCGCAACTGATGCACCACCGCCCAATGCGGAGCTGGTCATCGACGTGTCTGGCATCACCAAACGTTTTGGTGCACAGACGGTGGTGAACAGCATCGGCATGCAGGTGCGTCGTGGCGAAATCTACGGCTTTCTTGGTCCCAATGGCAGCGGCAAAACCACCTTTCTCCGTATGCTGTGTGGTCTGCTCAAGCCGGATGCGGGACAAGGCACCTGTCTTGGTTACGACATTCTCCATCAATCCGATGAGATCAAGAAACACGTCGGCTACATGACCCAGAAGTTCAGTTACTACGAGGACCTGAACCTGGAGGAAAATCTCGATTTCATTGCGCGCATTTATCAGGTGCCGAATCGTAAGCAGGCCGTCAGTGACAGCTTGCAGAAACTTGGCCTCCATGCACGGCGCAAGCAACTAGCCGGACAGCTTTCTGGCGGTTGGAAACAGCGCTTGGCTCTCGCCGCCTCGCTCATCCACAATCCGGAACTCCTTCTGCTGGATGAACCCACTGCGGGTGTGGACCCGAAGGCTCGGCGCGATTTCTGGGAGGAGATCCATCAACTGGCCGCTGCGGGGCTCACGGTGATGATCACGACGCATTACATGGATGAGGCGGAGCGTTGTCATCGCATCGCTTACATTGCCTACGGGAATCTGCTCACAAACGGCACCGTGGCTGAGGTCGTCTCCGGTGCAAAGCTAAGTGTATGGGAAGTTTCTGGGCCCAATCTTCCAGCGTTGGCCAACGAACTGCGTCATAAAAAGGGCATCGAGCAGGTCGTCGCTTTTGGCAATACCTTGCACGTCAGCGGTCCGCAAGGTGAGGAACTGCGGAACGCCATCCTGCCATGGATGAAACCGCCCTATCAATGGAACCAGGCCGAATCGAGCCTGGAAGATGTGTTCATCAGCCTGATGGGGCATTCGCAGGATAATTTCAAATGAGCACCCCACGATTCTCATTCAAACGCCTTTGGGCGGTGGTCGTGAAGGAGTTCATCCAGATGCGGCGCGATCGCCTCACCTTCGGCATGATGGTGGGCATCCCGATGATCCAGCTCATGCTGTTCGGTTTCGCGATCAATTCCGATCCGAAGCATCTGCCTACGGCAATCATCATCCAGGATCACAGCCAGTTTTCCCGCACATTCATCTGGAGTCTGCGGAACAGCCGCTACTTCGACGTGGTGGTGGAGGCCGAGTCCGAACGTGACGTGCAGTTCCTGCTGGATGAGGGTGAAGTGCAGTTCGTCATAAATATCCCCGCTGATTTCTCGCGCGAGCTCTTGCGTGGTGAGCGGCCCAAGCTGCTCCTGCAAGCCGATGCGACAGATCCAGCGGCCACAGGCAATGCCATTGCGGCCATCAATGCTCTCGTCGCCAATGTGTTTGATCGTGATTTGAAAGGGCCTTTGCAAAAGCTGCGAGACAAGCCGGGCCCCGTCGAGATGCAGATTCACCGGCTCTACAATCAGGAGGGAAAGACTCAGTACAACATTGTACCTGGCTTGATGGGCGTGGTGCTCACGATGACGATGATCGTGATCACGGCTCTGGCCATCACCCGGGAACGAGAACGTGGCACGATGGAGAATCTGCTCGCCACACCCGCGCGACCGGCAGAGGTGATGTTCGGGAAAATCATTCCCTACATCATGATCGGCTATATCCAGACCATCCTCATTTTGACGGCGGCCCGATTCCTTTTCAACGTGCCCATGCTCGGCAGCATTCCCCTGCTCCTTGGCTTGATGCTGATCTTCATCGCGGCGAATCTGGCGGTCGGCATCACTTTTTCCACGGTGGCGAAGAACCAGCTTCAGGCGATGCAGATGTCGTTTTTCTTCTTTCTGCCATCAATCCTGCTATCGGGGTTCATGTTCCCCTTTCGGGGTATGCCCACTTGGGCGCAGCATATCGGCTCTGCCCTGCCGCTGACGCATTTTCTGCGATTGGTGCGGGGTATTTTACTGAAAGGGAATGGGCTTCTGGAATCCGCCACGCATATCTGGCCAATCGCCCTGTTCCTGCTCATCGTCATGGCCATCGGGATCAAACGCTACCGGCAGACGTTGGATTAGCTCGTTCGTGTGGTTACTTCGTTTATTTTTGGCGATCACATCGCTATTGCCTCTCGCGCCCAAATCAGCAAACCATTCCGATAACACACATGAAAACCCTGCGTTTACTTGCGCTCGCTGTGGCCTTGGCTGGCTTTGCTTCGATCACTACCGGCCAACAATCAGCGCCTAAAGACCCCGCGCATTATCAGATCCCCGAAAAAGATGACGGCTTGCCCGGCGCTGGCCCCATCCGCCGTTACGATTGGTTCAAGAAACTTTGGGTGCAAAAGCGCACCGGCTGGGCGCAACGGATAGAACAGGATCAGAATGCGGTGGTATTCCTCGGCGATTCCATCACCCAAGGCTGGGGTGATAACATGGGCAACAGCTTTCCCGGGATGAAGGTCGCCAACCGTGGCATCAGCGGGGATACGACGCGCGGGGTGCTCATCCGTCTGGAAGAAGATGTGCTCTCGCTCAAGCCGCGAGCGATCGTCCTGCTCATCGGCACGAACGATCTCGAGGAGCAAGCTGATCCGGAAACGATTGCGGCGAACCTCAAATTGCTGCTGCAAGAATTTAAGAAACACAACCCGAAGATGCCCGTCATCCTGACGCAGGTCTTCCCCAGCTCAGAAACCAAGAAGCGTCCGGCGGATAAGATCAAGAAAATCAACGAACTCTACATCGCTGCGATCAAGGGCAATCCGCAGGTGACGCTCGTAGAAGCCTGGCCGCTCTTCGCCAATGCAGAGGGGGATGCGAAGAAGGAAGAGTTCCCGGATCTCTTGCACCCAAATAAAGAAGGTTATGCCAAATGGGCAACGGCGTTGCGTCCGGCTCTCTCAGTGCTCGGGCTGCTCGAAGCTCCGGCGGAGACGTTCACGCCTGAGGCTGGGTTCGTGAGCCTCTTCAACGGCAAGGACCTCACGGGCTGGGGTTATCGGACGAACAATTTTGACGGTAAGACCGCCAGCATTGATGGCCGTTACACGGCAAAGAACGGGGTGCTCATCGTGAATTATCCGCCCGAGTATCGCAAGATCCAACAGATCTGGACGACCAAGGAGTTTCCGAAAGACTTCATCCTCAAGTTGGAATTCCGCGCCGGAGTGAACGCGGACAGCGGTATTTTCATCCGTCAGCCGCAATTGCAATGCCGCGACTTCCCCATCGCCGGTCCATACAAGGACTTGAAGCAATACAAGCCGCAGGACTGGAACGAAGTGGTGGTGAAGGTGACGAATGGCATTGCGCATTGCACGTGCAACGGAGAAGTGCTCAATGCCGCTATGAAAGTTCCCGCGACCGGGCCCATCGGCCTGGAAGGCGACCGCGGCCATATGGAATATCGCCGCATCCAGCTCAAGGAATTGCCTTAAGCGCTGCCGTAAAATCATCCCGCCTTGTGCACATAAGGCACCAGATCGATCCGCCACTTGCTCTGACCTTGTGGTTTACTGTTAAAGCGCAAGGCATTGTAGGCCGCGCCCAACGCGCCCGCATACTCACCCACTTGCGCCGGCACGATCTTCGCCCGCGTGCCCGTCGGCTGCCATTCCATGGGAGCCAGAAATTCTTGCAACGGTTTGAATAAAGCATCACCAGCACGGGCAATTCCTCCGCCAATGATAACCACCTCGGGGTCCAAGATGTTGATGAAAGAACACACGCCTGCGGCTAGTGCCTTCACGGACTTCAGCCAAACTTCTTTCGCCTTCGCATCGCCCGATTTGTAGGCCGCGATCAAATCATGTGTGGAAGCAAAGCGTCCACCCGAACGCTCACTGATCGTGCAATTCCCAATCGCCACCTCTAAACTTCCCGGTGTTCCGCAAATATCCGGAACGCCATCAGGGTTCAGGCTCATATGCCCCAGATGTCCCGCGCGACCCAGTCGCCCACGAAGAAGCTGCCCATCCACAATCGCCGCACCACCCACGCCGGTGCCGAGCGTTAGCATGATGACATTCTGGCTATTCTTCCCCGCGCCCATCCACACCTCACCGAGCAAGGCGGCATGACCATCATTCAGCACCGGCACTGCCTTCTCCATCTGCAAATGCTTTGTCCAATCTAATCCTACCAATCCCGCCAAACGTCCCGGCATGTTCGCGATGGACCTTCCATCTGCCGCCGCCAATCCGGGCGCGGACAACCCGACCGCCACCGGATCCTTCCCCTGCTCCGCCGTGAAACCACGCACCATCGCCGAAATGCGTTTCGCCCAATCCATGCTTGCGGCCGCGTCAAAGTCCTCCTGCCGACGCACCAGGACATCTCCCTTGGTCGTCACCGCCACGGCTTTCACACTCGATCCACCGAGATCGATTCCTAACGCGTAAGGTTCAATTTTCATCACGAAACAAATCCAATCGATCTCCGGACTATATCCATGAATTTCATCGTTGTCCTTCCGAAACTTCCCACCCGCCATCCACCGCCAGCGTCTGGCCCGTGATGAACTTCGCCTCATCCGAAAACAGAAACACCGCCGCCGCACTCAAATCTTTCGGCTGACCGATGCGTCCGCCATCTAGCGGTTGCTTCGCTTGGATGAACTTCATGATGGCATCATTAGTCTGTGCGCGTTCCGACATCGGCGTGGCTACTAACCCCGGTGCGAGGACATTGAAGCGGATATTTTGCGCCGCATAATAAGCCGCCGAAGCTTTCGTTAATCCAACAATCCCTGCCTTCGCCGTCGCATACGCATGCGTGCTGAAAAACTTCGGTGATGGCGACCACGCCAGCACCGACGCGAGATTCACCACCGCACCACCTGAACCTTGCTTGAGGAACTGCAGCACCGCCGCGCGATTCGAATAGAACACCGAATCCAGATTCAATCCCAACGTGTAGGCCCAGCCCGTATCCGTGCACTCGTGCAGCGGCCCATCACCCATACATCGCCCACTGCCACCCGCGACATGGTAAAGCCCATGAAATCCACCGAACAGTTTAAGCGCCACTCGAATCGCCTTCACCGCCGTATCTGGATCGATCGCATCCGACGTGATGACCTTCGCCGCCTTGCCCAAAAGCTTCTGCGCCTTCAGCGACGTCGCCCGCTCCTTGCCCACCGCAACAACCTTGGCTCCTTCAGCTATCATCGCCTCAGCAGCCACCAGCCCGATACCACTTGTGCCCCCGATGACGACGATGACTCTATTCTTTAAGCGCGAACCCATATCTCCTACCTAAGCAGCATTCGCAAAAGAACGCCACCTCGATAAAACCTCCTTAAATCAAAATATCCTTCACCACGTGCCCATGCACATCCGTGAGCCGGAAGTGACGCCCTTGATACTTATACGTCAGCCGCTCGTGATCCACCCCGAGCAAATGCAGCATCGTCGCGTGGAAATCATGCACATGCACGCCCTTGCTCGCCACGTTGTAGCCGAACTCATCGGTTTCGCCATACACCGTTCCCGGCTTTACGCCGCCGCCGGCCATCCAGATGCTGAAACAGCGCGGATGATGATCACGACCATAATTCGTCGGCGTCAATTTGCCCTGCGAATAATTCGTGCGACCAAACTCTCCACCCCACACCACCAGCGTGTCGTCCAGCATCCCACGTTGCTTCAAGTCCTGCAGCAACGCCGCCGCCGGTTGATCCGTTTCCTGGCACTGCCGTTTGATGCCGCCAGGCAAACCACCATGCTGATCCCAACCTTGATGATAGAGCTGGATGAACTTCACGCCTCGCTCCGCCAAGCGCCGCGCCTGCAGGCAATTCGCCGCGAACGTCCCCGGCTTCTTCGCATCCGGCCCATACATGTCCAGCGTGGCTTGCGATTCCTTCGAGAGATCCATCACATCCGGCACGCTCGTCTGCATGCGATAAGCCATCTCGTATTGCGCGATGCGTGTATCGATCTCCGCATCCTGGACCTTCGCCGCACTGTGCTCGTGCAACTCACGCAAACGGTCGAGCATCATGCGTCGTCCCTCACTGTCGATGCCCTCTGGATTATTCAGGTAAAGCACCGGATCTTTGCCTGAGCGGAACTGCACACCTTGATGCCGCGATGGCAAAAAACCGCTGCCCCATAAACGAGAGTAAAGCGGCTGATCCGTCTTGCCCTTCGTGATGAGCACCACGAACGACGGCAAATTTTCATTATCACTGCCCAAACCATAGTGCAGCCACGCGCCGATGCTTGGCCGGCCTGACAACTGCGAACCCGTCTGCAAAAACGTGATCGCCGGATCGTGATTGATCGCTTCCGTGAACATCGAGCGCACGATGCACATGTTGTCCACCTGCTTCGCCGTGTGTGGCAGCAACTCGCTAACCCACGCACCATTCTTGCCGTGCTGACCGAATTTGTAGATGGACCCCGCCAACGGCAGCGACGCCTGATTGCCCGACATGCCCGTGAGCCGTTGCCCTTTGC
>JAJNBN010000611.1 GCA_021156225.1 Verrucomicrobiota bacterium
AAAAGAGAGCAACCCCGGGGATTGTTCAGCCATTGTTTTGGAGCCCGGAGCGTGGCCGGTATCTCACACTGATATGAAACCCCTCACCATCATCGGGGGTGGGTTGGCGGGGCTGACGTTGGGTATCGCACTGCGTAAGGAAGGAGTGCCGGTGACGTTGCATGAGGCGGGCCAGTATCCGCGGCACCGGGTGTGCGGGGAGTTTTTGAGCGGGCAGGGAATGGAGTTGCTGAAGGGATTGGGAGTTTATGAGCAGGCGATGGCGGCCGGGGCGAGGGAAGCGCGGACGCTCAAGTTTTTTGCCGAAGATGCCGCTACAGAAGTGATGTCCATGCCAGCGCCTGCGCTTTGTATCTCCCGTTACCGGCTGGATGCGATCCTGGCGGAAACGTTCCGCGCGCAGGGAGGCGATCTGCGGACCGGGAGCCGTTATGCCGATGGGTATGGCGAGGGTCTGGTCAGGGCAACCGGTCGACAGGTGCAGACGGAAGTGGAGGGGTGGCGCTGGATTGGGATCAAGGCGCATGCGCTGGATTTGGAGCTGGAGGCGGATTTGGAGATGCATTTGCGTTCTGACGCTTATGTGGGACTTTGTCGGGTGGAGGAAGACCGGGTGAATGTGTGCGGTCTGTTCCGAACCCGGGAGCCAACACCAGATTTAAAAAGCACTTGGCAAAAGTGGCTCATGGGGAACCAAAAGTTTACTTTAACGAAAAAGCTCTCTAATATCACTTTTGATAAAGAGTCGTTAAGTGTGGTGGCGGGATTGCCCATCAGGCCATTCCAGAATAGTGACAGTGAGGTTTTAAGTGTCGGAGATGCTGTGACGATGATTCCTCCCGTTACCGGTAACGGAATGTCATTAGCCATAGAATCGGCGTGCGCGGCGGCTCCCCAGCTCAGGGATTACAGCCGGGCAAAAACGAGTTGGCAAGCCACCCAAACGCTTGTCCGCCAAGACTATACTCGAAGATATGGCCGACGGTTGCAATGGGCTGGGTGGTTGCAGCGCGGGGTGGTGAGCCCCTTAGGACGGGATATGATGATGAGAACCGTACCCGTGATGCCTGCTCTGTTCCGGTTCGGTTTCGGGGTCACTCGCGGTTGAATTGTGTCATTGGTATAAACATCTTAACCGCAAATTGCCTGAGAATGGCCCACAGCTTGCTAATTAGTAGAATCAGCCGGAAGTGACCGGTTGATTGTCAACCGGGAGACACAAGTGAAACAACGGATATTGGTGGTCGATGACGAGAAAATCATCGGGGAAACGCTGGAAGCGTATCTGGAAACGCAGGGCTTTGAAGTGTCCGTGATAACGGACGCGGTAGGCCTTGTCAGTAAACTGGACACGGAAGCCTACGAACTGGTCATATTGGACCTAGCATTAGCAGATGCAGATGGGCTGGAGGTGCTGGAATTGCTGAAACACGAGCGCCCCGGGGTGCCAGTGCTGATCCTGACCGGAATGGGATACGATGATGATCTGATGAGGGAAGCGAAACGGTTACGGGCAGACGGGTATATGAGCAAGACCGTGGCCCTCCCCCATCTAGTTGCCGAGGTGAGGCGGATTTTGCGTAACTCAAATTCAGCCGTTAAGGCAATGGAGCGCTAAATGAGCACAATTGTACAAGGAATTGCGGCGGGCAAATGGAATAATTTGCTGGCGGTGACCCGGTCCCGGTGTGTAAGTCCTAGCACACCGGTAGTTGAACGTTCGGGCGACCTGCCTTGGCCGCGCACAGCCACCGTTCGTGGCTAGATAAATATCGTGAACGACATTGGCATCGATTTGTATTTTTCGCGGGAGTATCTGAAACCCGCCATCATCATCTCTCTTTTGAGTGTATGGGTGCTGGTAGGTCTCTTTTACTACCTGAATCGATATACCAAGCGTCGCTACTTCACGACGTGGACGGTGGCGTGGATGTTTTACGCCATCTGGCTCACCTTGAGCCTGAGCCTGCAGAACGCGCCGGACCGGCCGTTGCTGGTGATGTTCAAGCATTGGTGCATCTGCATCTCCGCCGTCTTTCTCCTATGGGGAAGCGCACGCTTCCTGAACCAGGCCGTGCGGCAGATCGAGGTGGCATTGTTCATGGGCTTTCTGCTGATCTGGAGTTTTGTCACTTCGTTTTACCTGGATGACTCGCTGCAGGCGCAATTGCCCATTTTTGGCCTGATCAGTCTCACGAGTCTCATCACGTCTTTTTGTTTTCTCCAGTTCCGATTGCGTCAGCCCTACATCGGCTCCGGCTTGTTGAGTGTGGGCTTTTTCCTGTGGTCGGTTTACATGGCGGCGTATCCCTTTCTTCAGGCCTCGGAGTATCTGATCACGGCGGGTTACTTCATCTCGGCAGTGGTGCAGTTGTTCATCGCGGTGAGCATGATCGTGCTGGTGCTGGAAGAGGCCCGGACGCGCAATGAGCTGGCACTGCAACAGATGCGGGCGCACAAGAGCGAGACGGAAGTCCTCCAATCCCGGATCGCCTCCACGGAGGAGCGGTATCGCAGCCTGTTCGACCAGGCGAGCGAGGGCATCGTGATCGCGGCCACGGAAGACATGCGGGTGCTGGAATTGAACCAGACGGCCCGCCGGTTGCTGGGCGTGTCCCGGATGGACAGTGTGCCGCAGCCGTTATCCACGTTTTTGGAATTGAGCGACGGAAAGTCCAAGCCGAATGACGGACCGGAATGGTTTTCGGCCTTGCGTACGGCACGGCAAGTGAAGATCACGCGGCGCGATGGCAGCAGCACCCCGGCGGAAGTGGACGGGGCGGTGATCAAGTTCGACGGACGTC
>JAJNBN010000063.1 GCA_021156225.1 Verrucomicrobiota bacterium
TGTCCCAACCCGCAGCAATGCCCCTCAGCAAAACAAGGCTTCTGAAAGACGAAGGTTACCGCTACCCAGTCCCCTCATTGGCCCGCAGGTGCAACCTGTTTGACCCATTTCTCACACAACCACATCGGCACATATCCGATCACCCCGAACGAACAATCGATCAACCGCCAATACATCGGTATCCCGCGCACCTCGCCGAAGATCAGCGCCCACGGGATCACCAGCACACACGCGATCTTGCCGAACTCGAACAACCACACATTCCGCACCGGATCACGCCACGCTCCGATGAACGCGATTGCGATCACCACATGCGCAAACGCCAGCCAGTCGAATCCGTATGCCAGAAACGGATGCTTCGCATTCATCTCCGCCAACCCCTGCGCCACGCGGTAGGTCCAATGCCCCAGACCCGCTTCCGGTGCAGGTCCGTTCAGGTCCACACCCAACCAGCCGGCCATCCAACCAAGCTCCGTCTCCAGCGGAATCGCCGTCAAACCGCTGAACACAAGCCCCACGATCATCACTGCCACACAGGCACGGATACGTTGTAACGTTGTCATAAATTCAATATGTAGCAGCCGACGTAAGGAGGCTCTTGCCAAACCTCCTCAGTTCATGAACCAAAAATACACTGTTCCCCTGAGCAACCAACTAAACACTAACACTAAACCTGAAAAAACGGCACCGAAAACAGCCAGTCCACAGCCAAAGTAGAGCACAAGGTCGCTGGGCCATCTCATTCTCCTGCCCCACCGATACCACCACCCAATGCAGGCACATGAAACTAACCCGCAAGTCACCAAAACGAGTAAGAGAATTGATTCCATGCTTCAAAGCCAACCGATAGACCTCAGCATTTACTTTCACTGATGATGATGCCTTACCTGCCCACCCACTTTGCTCCCATTCTTCCAGCGTCCGAAAAGCAACAGAACGGACGAGATGACCAGTCCCGGCACCACCACTATACCTCCGATTTGAAAAGCATACTTAATTTGCAGATTGAGACTTTATTTCTCTCCTCTCACCACCATAGCAGCCACGATCACCTCAAATGGTTTGAGCAAGAGATACACAGCATCCGCAACGAACTTGGATCTGACACGTTGTGCCACCAGCGGCCCAACTCGGTTATAGATGCGACGAAAACGCTGGTGAGTTTTAGGAGATTGTTTCTGCCATAGCGCTTCGAACTGCCAGAAAACCAAAAGCTGTCGATTCACCACACGCATCGTCCCTCGCCTTTCGATATTGGAGAAGGGACCCACCAGACTTTCATGCCCTCTCGAAGCCGCTGTGACTATGAAGCAACCTTCGGGCGCAGTATTGGATAAACCCTGATAGGTCGCTTTGCTCCAGATGATGCCCCACACCCATAACGGAATGGAAGCCAGCAAAGCACGAAGGTAGTATCGAAGGGGAAGACCAGTAGACCACCTGGCCTCCAGAGCCAACTTCGCATACCAGACTGAAACATAGCAGGGCACGCCCCCCATCCACCCCCCACGAAAACCTGACACCAAAAACTCCACTACTGTGCACACGCTGCTGACCACCGTGCCCATGAACAAACCCAATACTACCCAGGCAGGAATTGGCTGTTCCGACTTGCCTTTGTGATACTTCACAAAGGCCGCACATGCCCACAGCACCAGTGGCGTAAGCGCCAGCTTGCCTGTGTGAAAACAATCCAGCCAACCAAACCGACATGCCCCTTTCCACTCAGGTACAAGCAAAGAACTGGCGATGAAGACCAGGAAAGGGAACACCACCCCGGCAAGGCACAAAATCACGGGCCTGAAAGCCCGTTCCGCCTCCTTGCTTTGAAGTGCTCCCAATAACCACACAGCACCCAGCAGCATACTGACCCAAGGCAGGGCGCAGATGATTAGGAAGGCTCCCATCGCACAGAAACCGATGATTTCATCCATAAGCTTTATCTGAGGAGACGTATGTATTGTCACCGAATTGAGCCGTCACTAGCCCTGCTCCTCTTCTCAGCGTGCACAGGCACATCCTTCAGCAACTCCTGACTCTCAGCCTTCCACTGCGCCGCCTGCCAACTCGACCAGTTGCTCGTGCGCCAGTCATCCGTCCCTTTCGTCCAGCGATTGACCACCCGCTCCAGAATGCGTTCTTTTTCCGTATCATCGAACTTGCTCAAGTTTACGGTGAATACCGGCGCAGCATCCGCGCTGAGGCGCAGCAAATAGTTCAAGTCCCAGTTCTTCCCGGCATCCTTGCGGCTCAACTGATGTTCCGTGATGCGTGCATCCGGATTGAACACGTTCAAGGCGAAGATCATCACTAACGCCGCCATCGCAATCCCGGGCGCATAGACCGGACGCCGTCCCCGCAAGACCGTCAGCCCCAGCCACACCGCCGCAAAGGCCAGCCAGAGCAAAACTGCCGCCGCATAGAGTCTTTGCTCCGTCAGGCCATAAGCCTCCAGATAAAGCACCAGCCGCTTGCCCGCCGAGAGCATCACCACCCCCAATTGCACCAGCAAACACGTCGCCAGTTGCCGGAAGAGCCGCTGGCTTTCACCCTCTTTCCAGGCCCAATCGCAGATCAACAACAACGGCAGCACCAACGCCGCCACGGCGAGCAGTTCAAAGAACCCGCTCCGGAAATATTCTGCGTAAGAAAGATTCGCCGTGCTCTGCACCAGTGAATTCCCGCCGAACAGGTACTTCATCTGAATGATGATGAAGACGAGGAACAATCCGTTCAGCGCCGTGAGCAGCACACCGGTTTCGATACCACCCAACAAGCTCGGAGCGGCCGGCTCGCTCGTCCCATCTTCCGTCGTCTCCCGCGGCCACAGCCAGAAGAACACCCCCGCTGCCAGCCAGGTGAAGAAGGCGATGAAGAATCCGTGCGCAACCAGGTCTGAAATATCAAAATCAAAGAAGGTTTTGATAAGATCACGGAAGACCGTATCCGCCGACGCAAAGAGCGACGCGAATACGGCGAAGATCGGCACCGTGATGACCAGCCCCAGGATGAAACGGAAACTTCTCACCCACACCCCGGATTCGCCCAACCGGCTCACCGTGGCACTGCGTGACATCCACTTGCCGATGACTTGAAAGGCACCGACCACAGGCAGCACCACGCCGCCGACCATCCGCAAGCAGGTTATCACCAGCCCGCCCACATTGATCCGGCCCACACCCGCGAGCCAGAATGCCATGCCCAGCGCTCCCATCATGGCCAGGCCATTCAGCAATCGCAGCGCGGGCGAATCTCGCCAGCTAAAGAGCAACCCGAAGAGGACCGCCGTGACGAACCATGCGCCCTGTGCCCGGCTCATCCGCTCGCGCTCGTGTCGGAACAAGCCCAGTACAAACACGCCGATGAACAGCACCCAACCGGCCAGATTGAAGCCCCATGGCGTCACGCGCAGTAGGGAATCGCCAGCCACGCCCACACTCACCATGCCCAGCAACCACCAGCGCAATCTTTGGGGTACTGCTCCGCTGTCCTCCTCCCGGGACGGCGTCGATGAAGCATCGGCGATGGAGCGCAATTTTTCGGGTATCATACGTTCTCCTTGGATTTGCTGATTGGTTGTCAGCGATGGTTATCAGTGTGGGACGTGGCCGGCACCGGCCAGGACGACAGGCCGGAAAACAGCACATAGCAAAGCGTGAGAAACACAAAGAACACTCCCGTGAACCGCAACGTGTAGCGCAGGCTCTTGAACGAGCCGAACATCGTCTGCAGGTCAGCGAGCAACACCTGCGGCTCCGTCAACACCGACCAGCTATTCCACCGCTCCACACGCCCGAGGTAGATGCCGAAGCCGCAGAGCGCAAGCACCCCCAGCACGAACAGCCAGCCGTGCCACCAGCCTTTGCGTTCCGTCACCACATCATGGATGAGCCGCAGCGAAACAAAACCCAACGCCACACCGGTGAAGGCAAAGGCGGCGAACAATGCCGCATCAAACCACATCGGCACCGGCGTATGATGTCGCAGATGGATGAGGTCCGTGACGATATAGGATGCGTTCGGCAAGAACAGCAGCCACGCCACCCCGGAGAGCAAAGTGCGGCGGCACCCACCACAGTGCTCAAACAGCAGCCTCGTGGTGATGGCGAACACCAGCGGCAACCACGCCAGAAACAGGTTCCAGATCAGATAGCCGAAATAGAACTGTTTTGTGGCCAGCACTCGCCCGCTCCATAGCACGCCACAAAGAAACGTGGCGGCGATGAGGGCAAAGCCCACGCGCCACGAAGCCGACATCGGCCAGGGTGCGTTTGTTTTTGAAACGCCGGGATACGCCCCGACACGAGAATGCAATGTCTCCATAGGATTAAACTCCTTTGCTTACCAACTGACTATTACCTCTACCTGCTTAAGCAGCCGCTGCCTTCACCGTTTCACCGTCCGGCACTTCCGCGGGCTTGCTCCACACCGCACAGCTCAAGATCGCGGCGGCCACTTCATCGAAGATCAAGCCGCTATCCCACCAGAACTGTGAGGCCGATACACCACAGGCCCGCAACACACGCCCGTGACCAAGCCAAACCACCGCGCACGTCGCGCGAAAGATCACCCGCCACACGATGCGGATCAGCCCGCGCGATAACACCGACATGGGTGCGAACATGCGCTGCAGATGATCGATATGAAACGCCAGGTGCCCCTCTTCATCGCTAAGGATGCGATTGAACACCGCCCGCAACGTCGGGTCCTGCGTGCCATCGCGCAACGCCCGGAAGTAACGTTTCGCGATCATCTCCGCGACCAGCAAAATGAGCAGCTCATGCTTCAACCCCAGCAACCGTCGCAGATGGATGAACACATCATTGCTCCAGTGATGCCGCATCAACGGCACCTGCATCTTGTCCAGGATCTGCCCCATCCACCGCGAGTGCCGCTGTTCCTCACCGATGAACATATCTACATTGCCCGCATACATCGCATCCCCCGTGGCCAGTGCGGATTGGCGGATGTGCAGACCATCACCGCTTTCGCCCAGTTGAAATTGTCGCAATGAATCGCCGAGCGGCTTTCGCAGATGCAGCTCCACGTTTAACTCACGATCCCACGGGATCTCTTCTGCACGGTCACGGTTCCATTCAAAGTAACGTCGCCAGTTCATGTGTTTTCTCCTCCTGTTGTATCTGTGTGTTTGGTTGATGATTCTCTGTCAGCTCGTGCAAGCGCGCTTCCACCGCATCGATGACATCATCCGGCGTGGAAGTCCCCGCCGTCAGGCCGATGACATCCGCATGCGCAAACCACTCGGCCTTCAAATCAGCGGGTCCCTGCACGTGATGGACGTAGGGACAAAAACGCCAGCACGTGTTCACCAGCTCCTTCGTGTTGTTGCTATTCGCGCCGCCGACCACGACCACCACATCGCTCTGTTGGGCGATCTCCTCGGCTGCTTGCTGCCGCTGTTTGGTCGGCTGGCAAACCGTATCCACGAAGCGCACTTCGCTCTGCGGGAAACGCTCCTTGATTGCCGCCACCAACTCCCGCACCCGGGCGATCGGCTGGGTCGTCTGCGAGGCCACACCGAAACGTTCGCGCGGTGGCAGCGCCGCAATGTCTTCTTCCGTGAGCACCACATCATACGCATCCAGATCGCCGGTCAACCCACGCACCTCCACATGATTGCGCTGCCCGATGATGACGGGGTGATACCCTGCACGCGCCAGCTTCATCACGGAATTGTGGGCGTGCTTCACCAGCGGACAGGTCGCTTCAAAAACTTCAAATCCCCGTTCACGGATCTGCGCCAGATTACGTTGCGAAGTGCCATGCGCCGTGATGAGAACCATCGGCGTGGTGACACTGTCCAGTTGCTCGGCGGTGCGAACGCCCTTTTGTCTCAAATCGGCGAGGACGGATTCATTATGCACGAGCTGTCCCAAAATGGTGACGGGTTGCTGGGCGGCCTGGGCTTTGGCGAGTGCGATGGCATCACGCACTCCAAAACACATTCCGAGATGTTCGGCGCGGAGGATTTTCATACGATTTCCCTTGTTGAAAAAGTGAGCGGGAGAGTTCTGGGAACCCGAGTCATGGAGGGGCGCTACGGGCCCGGCGGCATTTGTCGTCATCACTACAGGTTCACTCTTATTTGCAAGTTGCATAGGTAGGTGAAATATTACTTTGTATCGCAAAGTTATTGCGCAGGCGTCGCTCCGTTTGAGTGTCCGTTGATGGTCATGATTCGAAGCTCAGCTCTTGTTCTGTTTCACGATCTGTTCCAGCAGATTGATGTAACTCTCGAACGCCTTTCGTCCGGCAGGAGTTAGGGAGCAGGTGGTCAACGGCCGCTTTTCCTGAAAACTCTTCGTCACTCCGATATAACCCGCCTGCTGCAAGGTGCGGATGTGCGTCGTGATGTTCCCATCCGTCATCCCCAGCGAATCCCGCAGCTCCGTGAACGACAGCTCGTCCCGCGCCGCGAGCAGGGACATGATCGCCATGCGCCCCTTCTCGTGGATCACACGGTCTAGCTGTAAAAAAGGTTCTGGGTTCACGATGCATTTCCGCGTTTTTCCGTAAAGTGCAGGTAAATACCATAGGCCAGGTGCACGCCGCCAAAAACCGCGCCCATGACCAGGTGATTTTCCCGCACGGAAAACTTAAGCCAATATGGCCAGAGCACAAACAGCATCACCGCCGCCAGCACCAGATAGAGCCAGCCAAAGAGCTTGATACCACGGGGCATAAAGAAACCGGCCGCACAAAGGGCGCAGCCATAAAACAGCACCCAAATGGTGATCAACCAGGGAATGACTTCCGAACTGTGAGCCGACCGGAGTGCGACCGCCAAGGTCACCATGCCCGCCCCGATAAATCCCGGCGCCGCCGCCAAGGCGACCCGCCGCGTAGGCGAGGACCAGAACGCCTCCTTATCATTGAGCGATTGTTTCCGGGCCAGCAACAAGGCCGCCACATTGATGACTCCCGCCGCCGCCACCCAGTAGGCGATGAAGACCGCCGCATCATCCAGCTTGGCGAACCACCCCCCCGCCGCCGCGATCAAACCGAGCACCCCGGCCATCATGGTCATGGGAGCCAAGGCGCGGCGATACATGATCGAACGCTCCATGAGCGTCCTGATCACCTGCAAGTTCTCGCTGGCCCAATCGGAGTTCATATTGTTACTTTGTATGACAAAGCTAGTCTGTCAAGCGTTCGAAATGATTTTGTGAATAATTTCGGATTGCACCCCGCTCAGGCGTGAACCAAGTTGTGGTTGTGGCACGTTCTGTACTTGGCCGCGGTCTCAAACCGCTGATGGATGAAGCGCAGGTGGTCACCGGCATTCCAACTTTGTCGGTGGACCCGAAAACCGTGGCGCGCCCAGCTACTACGGTCACGCCCACCGTTGTGGCGCAAACCGTTACGAAGACGGAGTCCCGCTCCACCACAGCCGCTTCCGCCACGAATGGGCCGTCCATTTACCGCCGTCAGACGCAAACTCTCCCAGTCGGTAATCGCCTGAACAATCTGCCTCGCTGGCCGTTTTGGGTGGCGGACGGGCTATTATTAGCCGGGGCTTTGGCAGTTTGGCTCCTCGCGCCACGTCCCATGTCCCTCGGCGCAATCATTTTGGCCGCCCTATTGATCATTCTCGGCGCCGCTTTGGCCTTAGTTCCCTGGCTGACGAAGCCCGGAACTCCCTCTCCAGTAGCCAAACCTGCTGGAGATTCTGACACTACCGCCGCCCCTCCCCTGCAGCGGTTGCCGTTTCGTTTGCAGTAATCCTTTCCACCCGTCCTCACGGATAATTCCACTCTAAAATTGGTTAAACAACGAATATTAGTTGTTTAACTTTATCTAGATATCATTAACCCAAACCATAAGACCCTTAAAATAATTAGTAACTACCTCATTATGAACAGGATGCATTTATAACAAGAATTAACTCAACGTTGGCACGCTTCGAGCAATAGGTCTATCAGCAGATTGAAACGAAATCGAAACTGAAAACCTAAACACATCTGACCTATGGCCAAAGTACTTTACATCGAAGCCTCCCCCCGCAAGGAACGTTCCGCCTCCATCGAGGTGGCCCAGAACTTCCTGAACGCCTACCGCGCGGCAAACCCGCAAGACACCATCGAGACGTTGGACCTTTGGGCCACGGAGCTGCCGAGGTTCGACCAGTCCACTATTGATGCTAAGTATGCCATCATGCATGGCCAGCCGCATTCGGCGGAGCAGAAGGCGGCTTGGGAAGCTGTGGAGCGGATCGCCGCGCATTTCAAATCGGCGGACAAGTATGTGATCTCGCTCCCGATGTGGAACTTTGGCGTGCCCTACATCCTGAAGCACTACATCGACGTGCTGCTGCAACCCGGCCTCACGTTCAGCTTCACGCCAAGCGAAGGTTATAAAGGTCTGGTGACAGGAAAACCGGCGCTCGTGATCTACGCCCAAGGCGGCCAATACCCGAAAGGGACGCCGTGGGAGAACTACGATCTCCAGAGCAAGTATCTGGAACTCGTCCTCGGCTTCATCGGCTTCACCGATGTGAAGTCCGTGTATGTGAACGGCACGCTCAATGGTGCCGATGGCAAAGACAAAGCTGTGACGGCAGGAACTGCGGAAGCGGTCGCGATTGCCGCGAAGTTCTGAACTGAAATACGAACGCTCAAAACACACAGACTATGAAAGCGCTCAAACTTTTCTTCCAGACCCGCGAAGACTTCGCGCCGGCGCTGATGCGTGTGGGCCTCGCCGTCGTGATGTTCCCGCACGGCGCACAGAAGGTGCTCGGCTGGTTCGGCGGTTATGGATTTGAAGGCACCATGAAGTTCTTTACTGAGAACATGCACATCCCCGCGCCTGTCGCGGTGCTGGCGATTCTCGCAGAGTTCCTCGGGCCCATCGGCCTGGTGCTGGGGCTCGGCACACGCCTCGCGGCGTTCGGCATTGGCGCGACCATCACCGTCGCGGCCTTCATGGCGCATGCGGCCAATGGCTTCTTCATGAACTGGAGCGGCAAGCAGGCCGGTGAAGGCTATGAGTATCACATCCTCATGGCGGTGCTCGCCTTCGCGATCGTTCTGCAAGGCGCAGGCAAATGGTCGCTAGACGCACTGGTGGCGAAGAAGCTCGAAGTGAAAAACTGATTTGTTGCGTAACCTGAAAATAAGAGAAAGCTAGACCTATGATCGTAAAACGTCCCTCCAATGAACGTGGTCATGCCAACTTCGGCTGGCTGGATTCGTTCCACTCGTTCTCGTTCGCGAACTACTATGATCCGCAGCACATGAGCTTCCGCTCGTTGCGCGTGATCAATGAAGATCGCGTCGCCGGCGGTGGCGGGTTCGATACCCATCCGCATCGCGACATGGAGATCGTCACCTACGTGTTGAGTGGCGCGCTCCAGCATCGCGACAGCCTGGGCAACAGCGAGATCATCAAGGCCGGTGACGTGCAGCGCATGACCGCCGGTGCGGGCATCCAGCACAGCGAGTTCAACTACTCGCCCATCGAGCCCGTGCATCTGTTGCAGATCTGGCTGCTGCCAGAGAAGAAGGGCCTGCGCCCCGGCTACGAGCAGAAGTCCATCTTGGGCCTGCAACCGGGCGCCTGGTCCACTGTGGCCGCGCAAAACCCGGGCGAAGGCACCTTGAAGATCCATCAAGATGTCACACTCAGCGCGGGCAAGCTCACGCCCGAGCAGAGTCTGAACTACACGCTCACACCGGGTCGTCATGCCTGGGTGCAAGTGGTGGAAGGGCCCGTCACCCTGAACGGTGTGACGCTGGAATCCGGTGATGGCGCCGCCGTGAGTGACGAGAAAGAACTCTCGTTCAGCACCAGCAGCAAAGGGCACCTGTTGCTCTTTGATCTGGCGTAAGGTTACAGATTGAAATGACGCAGCGGATTGGTGAACAACCAATCCGCTTTTGGCTTCAAGACACCAACTTTGATGCGACGGCTTTACAAGTATAAGCCCCTGCCAGACTGATTGCTGAATACAACAGCCCCCACGGTCCAGACCAAATACACGGCCCGGGAACTAAAAAGGTGATCAGGCAAATAACTGCCCATGCCAATAATAAGAACCGCAGAACCATTAGTCCAAACCCTGCAAACATTGTGAAACGCAGCCACGCACTCGCATTGTTCGTTTCATCGCTCATACCGGCAACTTGAACTTCGGTGACTGGCTCATGAACGCGATGGGATTCTGATACGCCACCTTGTCGATAAGGTTCGCAGTGTGGCCGCGCTTCTTCATCTCCAGCATGGTGCGCGGAACGGCGAGCGGGACGCTGATGCCCCAATCGCATGCGCTATTCATCCAGATGCGATCGGTGCCGTAAACCTCGAGCATGTCGATGGCGCGGGCGGGCGTGCATTTGCTCTCAGGATAGAGCGTCATGCCCGCGCTTGTCGCTCTTCAACACATCGAGGATGAGTTTCGTGCCCTTGAGCTTGTCTTCCAGGTGCGGCGTGTGGACAAGGATGAGCTGGTCATATTTCGCCGCCACTTCCACGTGCATCTCGAGCACCTTCAATTCATTGCGCGAATTCTTGTTCAACCCGATCTCGCCAATGCCCAACACACCCGGCTTGTCGATGAATTGCGGGATGAGGTCGATGACGTCCTTCGCAAGACCAACGTCTTCGGACTCCTTCGGGTTGATGCAGAGCCAGCAGAAGTGCGCGAGGCCAAACTTGGCGGCGCGCTTAGGTTCATGCTCGGTGAGCTGGCAGAAGTAATCGTAGAATCCATCGGCCGACTTGCGATCGTAGCCCGCCCAGAAAGCGGGTTCGCACACCGCCTCGCAACCGGCCGTGACCATGGCCTGATAATCATCGGTCGTGCGGCTGACCATGTGCCCGTGTGGTTCGATGTATCTCATTTGTAAATCAAAGTGTCTGGAATGTGGCTTTCACAGTTTCACCAGCTTCAACTTGCATTCGGCAGCCAGCTTTTGCTGTTTTTCATCAAAGCTCAAAAAGTAGCGTAGTTTAAGTTCCAACGCACAAGCGACGTGCAGCACATCCAAAGACCGAGTTCCCAGCTTGGGGGTAAACTGACGGCTCAGTGTCATCGCGTGGTTCAAAGCACCACGCCACAAGATATCAGCTTGCTCCAAATGACCGTTGGTGAAATCGGCCGCAAAGTCATCTTGCGCCTGTTTCGCTGTCTCCAAATCAATGCTTTGCCTAAACGCCGCCTGGCTGATGGCATTAACCACTTCGCTCCGGCCATGATGCGTGACGGGCAAAACCCCGCTTATTTTATGTCGCCACAAAACCATCCCCCGGGAATGGGACTGATGCAGGTATAGCATCGTCAACGCACTGGGATCGACATAAACTTCTTCAGCGGTCACCACGCTCCTCCTCCCAGAAAGCTTTGGTCTCGGCTTCTGACATGCCTTTAGGCTGCTGTTTCAGCAAGCGCGCAAAATAATCTGGCAATGGCTTCCGCGACTTTGGCTTCTTGGCGACCGGTTTCAACACATACGCCGGTTCCCCGTTATCAGTGATCAAAACCTCGCCATGCTGCTCCATCTTCCGTTTCACCGAACGAAAGTCCGTGCGCAACTCGCGGATGGTAGCTTGAACAAGCTCAGTGCTCATGTGTGAAACAGTAGTGTTTCACGGCCGGTTAGTCAACTCACCTTGCCCGCGAAGGCACCAATAGCACCTTTGACGGAGGCTTTCTCCAACGGTTCGACGCTCGGGTCGCTGAAGGAGAGAAGAACATTCTTCGCTCGCTCTGCGTTCCCACCGTCGAGTTCCTTAAGCGCTTCGCGGAAGGCGGCGAGGCGGAAGTCGGCTTCGCCCTCGGCACGGTCCACGCGGTCGAGGAAGGCGGCGAGGTCGATGAGCTTCGCGCGCGCATCCATAAAATAGAGGTCCAACACCTGTTGACGGTTCAGTGGCATAACGATAGGTGGCAATATACGCCTGCGTGAGGAGGCGGACAAGAGCGGTTTGGCCCTTGTTTCCCGAACAAACCGTCTTTAACTTTCGTCAGATAGCCCATGCGATTGTTTCGCTTAACATTTTTGACCGGTTTACTGGTGTGCTTGGCCGCTTCGGCGCAGGCGCAGAAGTCTGGCGAGGTCAGCTTTTCGCGGGATATCGCGCCCATCCTCGTTGCCAAGTGCCAGACCTGCCATGGCGCGGACAAGGCCAAGGGCAAGTATCGTCTGCATACCTTTGACTGGCTGGTGAAGCCCGGCTCCAGCGGAGAAGCAGCGATAACGCCAGGTGACCCGAAGAAGAGTGAGTTTTACCGCCTGCTAGTCGAGAAGGACCCGGATAGCCGCATGCCGCAGAAGGATGATCCTCTGCCCGCTGCCCAGATCAACCTCATCGAGCGCTGGATCAAGAATGGTGCGAAATTCGATGGAGCTGATCCGAAAATGGACCTCGTTAGTCTCATGCCGCGCAAACAGCATCCGGCTCCCCCTGAAGTCTATGCGCAACCTTTGCCCGTAACGGCGCTCGCCTTCAGCACGAATGGCCAGCAACTCATCACCAGTGGTTACCATGAGATCATCGTGTGGGACATCGCCACGCAAAAGCCGGTGAAACGCATCCGCAATGTGGCTGCGGAAGTGCAGGCGCTCTCGCTCTCGCCGGATGGAACATTGCTTGCCGCCGCTACCGGTCAGTCCGGGAAGCTGGGTGAAGTGCTCTTGATCTCCCTCGATAAGCCCGAGCCCAAGGTGCTGGCCACCTTGCCGGATGTGGTGTTGGATGTGAAATTCAGCCCAGACGGCAAGTTGCTCGCCTCAGGCGGGTCGGATAATGCCATCCGCATCTTCGATGTCACCACCCGCAAAGAGGTGCGGAAGATCGAGCAGCACGCGGATTGGGTGATGGCGGTGGCGTGGAGCCCAGATGGCAAGGGACTCGCGTCGGCCAGTCGTGATAAAACGACCCGGGCGTATGACGCCACCACCGGAGAGATGCACTCGGCCTATATGAGCCATGAAGAACCGGTGTTCGGGGTGACCTTTGCGGGCAATACCAATCACATCGCCTCGGTGGGACGCGATCGCCAGTTGCATCTATGGAAGGCCGAGGATGGCAAGACGGTGAAAGACTCACGTCCGCTGGGCGGTTTTGGGGGCGAGATCTGGCGCCTGCTGGGCAGCAGCACGAATCTCATCACCGCAGACAAGAGCCGCGAGATACGCGTCTATACAGCCCAACCGTTCAAGTGGAGCCGCACTTTTTCCGGTCACAATGACTGGGTCCAAGCCCTCGCCCTCAGCCCGGATGGCAAGACGCTCGCCAGCGGCGGCTATGACGGCGAAGTGATTCTTTGGAATTTTGAGGATGGCAAGATTCTCCAGCGTTTCATTGCCTCGCCGGGTTATCGGCCTGCCGTGGCGAAGGTGAAATGAGTCAGCGGGATTTGCGCTTACGGGCAACCTCTCTTTGCAGTTCACCCATCATGGATAGGTCGTAGAATTTGTAATGGATGGTGATCCATCCGTTCGTGACTCCGTGAGGGACATATTCCGTGGGATGCTGCGGCGAGTAACAGTCCATGACCCCGAGGTCGATATCAAAGGAATCTTTAACCTCCAGCGAGCTACCACGGAACGGTGAGTGAATGGTAGCTTTGCCATCGATCTTTCCGGTTATCCTTACAGAAATATCAACCCAACGCTGTTTTTCATCTGTGGGCGCTTGGAGGACAATCGCCTGCGGTCTGGCCACATCAGTAATGTGATACCGTTGGGGCTTCACAGCGAGCCAAACGGCCAGCATAACCAAAACCACACTGGCCGAAGCGATCAGCCAGCGTTTCCTGGTGAAGAATTTAGCTTGAGGAGTCGGCATGTTCATCCTCCCTGTCCGGCTTCCAAAGTCTCATCATCTCCTTGCGCCGCGGACGCCAGTCTCCTTCTCCGAGGAATTGGGCGGCGACTTCTCCCAGACATAGCCCCAGATGATCCAGCGCCGCCGTCTGGCCAGCATCCATGGGGTCGGCATGCGCTATGAATCCCGGCAGCGCATTCTTCTTTTCCAAGAGCCATTGGAAAAGCACTCCGGAAAGACTGTAGCTCAATTCGACTTCTTCCCCTGGAGTTCGAAAACTGACTCCAGACCAGAAGCGTTGGATATTGGCCGCGTTCCAATGCTCGTAGTGACGGGAAACCAGCTCGCGATTCAGGGAGGGCGGCTGAAAGTCTCCCGCAAAAGCCGTCTCGCAGGTGACCGCGATCCCTTCATTCAACCAGATCGGCAGCCGGTAACTGGAAAGCGCACTATGAGCCAGTTCATGCCCCAATGCCACGCGCGGCAGCAGGCAGGTCGTTAACGGGACGGCAATATGCGTGTAGCTGCTATGGACAAAAACACCGGAACTGGAAGTGTGCACGCCATCGGGATAATAGTGCGCGATGTAATCGTAGTAATCGTCTTCATCATCAAAAAGCATGACGATCTCGTAACCCACACTGTTCCGCCAGGCGCAGCTTCCGAGCATCTCACGGATGCTGGCAGTTGCCCGTGCGAGAAACAGTAAAGCCGACCGGACGGCAGCCTCTTCCAAGTTTGATACCAGCCAGATTTTCTCGTACTCATGCACTCGATAGCCACCACCCAGTTCGGTGCAAAGATTCTCCAGCCAGGCGAGGGCTACCACGTCATAAGCGTCCGCTTGCTCCAAGGAGGACAGCGTGTTCTGGATGACCTTGTCGATACCGGACCAGTTCGGATATGAGAACACATCACCTGCAACGAAGAACTTCGGTGCTTCCAGGATCTTGGCGAACTCCGGTTGCAGCCGTCGGACAGTGGGTTGAAAATCTGGCGATTTCTTCATACCAGAGAATCAACCTCCGCTCAGGCCACCGCAGCCGCCTTGGGCAGAAACACCACCTGCTCCACCATCGTATCCTTCACCAACTTCTCCTTCTTGCCATCAGGACTGAGGTGAAATATGGAACTGCCGTTCGTGTAAACGATGTCGCCTTCGGGACTGAGATCGAAGGAGAGCACGTTGGTGGCGAGCACTTCAGGTTTCTGGCCGTACTTGATGCGGATGAGTTCCCAGGAGGACGGCACCAGATCATCGCCAGTTTTGTTTTCTCCGCCCTGCTGGGCATCGATGTAGTTGCCCCAGATGACCATATAGGAGGGCATCTGTTTCTGGCGGGCGCCTCCGGCTGTGGTGGTCGTCAGTTTCTTGCCGGTGAAGAACTGGCTAAAGACACTGAAAAACTCGAACACCGCATAGATCATCCGGAAGGGAAACAACAGGACATCCTTGGCCAATTGCAGCGGCTTTACTTCAGGCCCTGTGCGATACGGACGACGGATGCAATAGAGCGTTTGCGAGGCATCCATATGCGGCGTCAAAAAGTCTTTGCTCGGATCTTGGATGAGCGTGCTCATGTCGCCCGTCTCGAGGTCGAGTGATTCGACACAGAAAGGCCCGACGCCCGCCATGTGCCCCTCACGATCGCGACCAATGCCGGCGGATTGGAAAACGAGGCGGCTGGAAGAGCCGATGACCCAGCGCGGGGCGGTATCCAACGAATCCCCTTCGGTAATCTCTCGCAAGCCACCTTCGGTGGACATGATGCCGATATCCGCCGTGCCGAGTTTGTTTTCCAGGCTGCATGCAATCCGGCCATCGGTGCCCACATCCAGAAAGCGCACCCGTTGGTCGTGTTTATTCCAAAGGCGCTTCTCTTCCTCACCGTGGTTCTCCACGCGCAAGATGCCGCAGAGGGAGTCACTTTGGAGCGAATAGAGGAACTGGCCCGGCTCCTGTCCGCGGCAGATGCTCGTGATGTTCATGGGCACGGCATTGACGTCCTTGGCCACACCGCCCCAAAGCGCCTCGCCGTAGAGGAAGGTATTGCTGCGGGAGTTGGTCTTCCAGGCATTGCGCTGGCGCCCCTTGAGCACCCGTTGCTTGATCGTCTCGCCGTAACGGCTTTCCACCGTACGCGGTTCGCCGTTGCTTTGCTTGAGCCGCAGGCGGCAATCCGAGATGTAGGCGATGGTGCACGTCATGACTGGCTTCCTCTGGCGTCCTCAGACTGGTTTTGGTTGAACTGCCGCGAGCATAGGCGGTCGGGTGGAAGATGCAATTTCAGAAAATCAGGCCGTCAAATTTGAATGGACTGGTCTACCCAATCGTCCATAAATTCGTAGCCGTCAGCCATGGATATGAAACTCCTCTTTCTCACTCTCGCGGTGATCACTCTCGCCGGTTGTCAGAACCCCATGGGCCTCAGCAAAGCCGAGTGGCAAGCCCTGCCGCCGGAACAGCAAGCAGAATACCGGCGCCAGCAAGCAGTCATCGATGAACAAAGGCGGCGTGAGCAGGCGATCATCAATGAACAACGCCGGCAGGAGCAAGCGGCGTTGGAAGCCCGGCAGCAAGCGGAAGCGGCGCAACGCGCCCACATGGAGGAGATGCGGCTGGCGGCGCTTTATGCGCATGCACGCTACGGGGACATCGTCACAGTGACCATCGAGGGAGGCTTGGTGAATTTCAGCAAGCATCGTGCGTATGAGCCCGTCCGTTTCGAGATACTGCGCGGTCAGCGTAAGGAGATCGAGTTTGCGCAACTTGGCAGTTCCGGCACCAAGATCTTTGTGCCGGTGCGTCTGAGCGACGACGGGCAGACCTTTTACTTCGATGAAGGGGCACGCGACCGGATCGTGCTCATCAATGCAAATAATGTCTGGCAAACCGGCAAACGCTACGAGGGAATGGCCATCCACGACACTTCCAGCAGATCGCTCGCGAGCGCCATCAATATCCATCTGCAGTATAAGAATTTCGGCAACCGCCCTGTGCCACAACCACAGCCCCCAACACCACCACCAGCAGGCCGTCCGGTTCCAGGAAAACCATTGCAGCGGACTCCCTGATTCAGAGGCTGGCATCTTCGTTTCAATCCGCTAACGTATGCGCCCTCATGGCGAGTGCGTTGCCCATCTATGACATAGAGCACGAGCTGATCGCGCGAATGCGGGATCAGCGGCGCATCATTCTGTCTGCACCTACGGGCTCCGGTAAATCCACGCAGGTGCCGCAGATGCTTTTGCGGCATGGATTGCTGGAGCAAGGTCAGGCGGTGGTGTTGCAGCCGCGTCGCTTGGCGACACGACTGCTGGCAACTCGCGTGGCGCAGGAACTGAACGTTCCGATTGGTCGAGAGGTGGGTTATCAGATCCGTTTCGAGAACCAGACAAGTGTGGCGACACGTATCCGCTTTGTCACCGAGGGCATTTTGCTTCGGCAAATGATCGCGGACCCGCAACTCAAGGGCGTGTCGGTCATCCTCTTCGATGAGTTTCATGAGCGACATCTCTATGGAGATATCACGCTGGCGCGGGCGCTGGACTTGCAGGAGACCACCCGGCCAGATCTGCGTGTGGTGGTGATGTCGGCCACGCTGAATGTGGAACTGCTCGGCAAGTATCTCGGCCAATGGCGACAGAATGCCCCAATGGGACCGGCCTTTAGCGCGCTGACTTCTGAGGGGCGCACCTACCCTGTCGATATCCGCTATACCGACAAGCCGAGCTATACAAATCGTCAGCCGGTGTGGGAACAGGCGGCGGAAGTGTTCGCTGATTTTGCAAATCGTGGTGGTGAAGGTGATGCGCTCATCTTCATGCCCGGTGGATTCGAGATCGCGCAAACGATCGAGACGTTGCGGCGGATGCCCGAAGCGCGCGGGCGATTGCTCCTCCCTTTGCACGGTGAGCTGCCGCCGCGCGAACAAGACGCCGCCGTGGCACGCCATGGTCAGCCCAAGGTAGTGGTGGCGACCAATGTGGCCGAAACGTCACTCACGATTGACGGCATCCGGCTGGTGATCGATGGCGGTCTGGCGCGCATCCCGAAGTATGATCCGCATCGCGGAATCAATACGTTGCTCATCGAGCGCATCAGCCGGGCGGCGGCGGATCAACGGGCTGGTCGCGCTGGTCGCACAGCACCGGGCGAATGTATCCGGCTGTGGACGGAAGAAGAGCACGCGCACCGGGCCATGCAGGAATTACCGGAAATCAAGCGGCTCGATCTGGTGGAAGTCATTCTGACTTTGAAAGCGGCAGGCGTGGAAGACTTGCGTACGTTTCGTTGGCTGGAGCCGCCGGACAATGCGGCACTGGAGCATGCCGAGGAATTGCTGCTGGATCTTGGCGCCTTGGAGGCGGTGCCTGAAAGCACACTTACCCGCATCACTACCTTGGGACGGCGTATGCTGGCTTTCCCGATGCATCCGCGTTATGCGCGGCTCTTGCTGGCAGCGGATGAGTATGGCTGTGTGCCGGAAGCGGCGCTCATCGCAGCGCTGACGCAAGGGCGCGATCTCTTGCTGCGCAATCCGGAGCGTCCGGTGGCGGAAGCGCGCGAAGACCTGTTAGGCAATCATCCCGCAAGCGATTTCTTTTTGCTGATGCGCGCTTGGAAGCAGGCGGCCCAGCAAGATTTCCGACCCGAGGTTTGCCGCAAGTATGGATTGCATCTGGCCACGGCGCGACAGGTCGGACCATTGCGCGAGAACTTCCTGCGCATCGCGGAACGTGAGGGATTGAACACGCAGACGAAAGCCGTGGCGGATGAGGTGTTGCAGAAATGCTTGCTGGTGGCTTTCTCCGATCGCGTGGGCAGACGACTGGACACCACATCGCGCCGGTGTGAGCTGGTGCATGGACGGCGCGGTGAATTGGCCCGGGAAAGTCTGGTGCAGGACAGTCCACTTATCGTCGCGGCAGAAGTCAGCGAGGTGGGCAGTCAGGGCGGCAATATTAGCACCATTATTTCGATGATCACGGCGGTGAACCCCGCGTGGTTGCGGGAGCTTTTTCCACAGGACATTTCCGGAAAACTTAACGTGTTCTTCGATAACAACACGAAGCGGGTGGCGGCGGAAGAGCTGTTGCAATTCCGTGGATTGGCCTTGGAAAAAAGACGCGTGGAGCCGGCTCCAGCGGATGAGGCGGCGCGCTTGCTTGCGGTAGAAGTGATGGCTGGGCGGGTGCAGTTCGACGAATGGGATGAGAGCGTGGAACAATGGATTCTGCGGCTCAAGCGCTTGAGCGAGTGGTGTCCGGAGTTTGAATTGCCCGTCATCACGGAAGCAGATCGCAAGGACCTCATCGAGCAGCTTTGCCACGGTTGCCATGGTTACAAGGATGTGCGGGCGGTGCCGGTGAAGGCGGAGGTTAAAGGCTGGCTCAGCGCACTGCAAAACAGCATGTTGGACAAGCATGCACCAGAGCGGTTGGAGTTCGCCAATGGGCGTCGGCCCAAGGTGGTTTACGTAGCAGATGGGCCGCCGTATATCGAGGCGCGCATCCAAGAGTTGTATGACGTGGTGCAGACGCCCAAGATCGCGATGGGGCGAGTGCCGGTGTCCTGCCACATCCTCACACCGGGAAGAAAACCGATCCAAGTCACGCAGGATTTGCCGCGTTTTTGGGTGGAGCATTATCCGCGCATCAAATCGGAATTGCAGCGGCGTTATCCACGGCATGAGTGGCGGTGAGCCGCTTTGCCAGTTCGCGAATTGGGATTACTATTCCCTGTTTTCTCGTAAACCTCTGGGTTAGGTTCTTAACACAATGGATATCTCGACGGTCTTGAAGGATGAAACTCTGCGGCAGCAGGAGTTTCCGGTGACGAAGCAAAAGGCGTTTCTGGCGCATGCGGCGGTCTGTGCCCTGCCCCAACGGGTGGCCACGGCGATGACGGATTACACCACGCGATGCACGGAAAGCGACCAGGAGGTCATGCAATCGGAAGCGATGATGGATGAGACGCGCAAGCTGGCCGCGCAGTTGATCAACGCCAAGCCGGAGGAGATCGCGCTGGTGGGGCCGACGTCGCTCGGGCTCAGCCTCATCGCCAACGGCCTAAATTTCCGCAAGCACGATAACGTGGTGGTTTATTTCGATGATTATCCGTCCAATGTTTATCCGTGGATGTCACTGGCGGATCGCGGTGTGGAAGTCCGTTTCTTGAACATCCGCGAACTGGGCCGCTTGCGCGTGACGGACATCATGGGCCAGATCGATGAGCAGACACGCATGGTAGCCATCGCTTCCTGCCATTTTATCACCGGTTGGAGGGTGGAACTCGAAACGCTGGGCAAACAGCTGCGCAGCAAAGGCATCCTTTTCTGCGTGGATGGCATCCAGACACTGGGGGCGTTTCCGACGACGGTGGAATACATCGATTTCATGGCGGCT